>JBBSBD010000040.1:0-32400 GCA_038251675.1 Chitinophagales bacterium
AGTACCAGTTACAAAAGTTTATTTGTTTTGCTTGTAAGCAGTAATAGTTTCTATGCTTCCATCCGGCCGGAAATGTAATTCTGTTACCTTGACATTCCTCAAATGCGTTTTACCGGAAAGTTGCGTATCATGATAAAAGATGTACCATTTGCCATTGACCTCAGCTATTGATTCATGATTGGTCCATCCTTGCACCGGGTTTAAAACTATACCCTGGTAAGTGAAAGGACCGTAAGGATTGTCGCCGGTTGCATAACAAATAAAATGGGTGTCACCGGTGGAATAAGAAAAATAATATTTGCCATTGTATTTATGCATCCACGAAGCCTCAAAGAAACGCCTGCCGTGATCACCCACTAATAATGGCTTTCCGTCTTTGTCTATAATTTTTACATCCTTTACCGGGCCATCAAAATGAAGCATGTCACTGCTAAGCTTTGCAATTTTCGGGCTCAATGCCAGCGCCGTTGAATCAGTTGGTTCTTGTCCGTAAGTTGAATCGAATTTTCCACTCTGCCACTTTTGAAGCTGGCCTCCCCAGATGCCGCCAAAATACATATAGGAAGTACCATCGGCGTCAGTGAAAACTGCAGGATCAATGCTGTAACTCCCTTCAATTGGTTTAGGTTCAGCTTTGAATGGACCTACAGGCGAACTACTGGTCGCAACACCTATTCTAAAAATATCCTGTTTGTCTTTTGCAGGAAAGTACAGATAATACTTGCCGTTTTTATACGCTGCATCCGGCGCCCACAACTGCCTTCCTACCCAGGGAATATCTTTTATATCTAACGCAACGCCATTGTCTGTTACTTTTCCATTAATACTATCCATGGAAAGTATGTGATAATCTTTCATAGCAAAGTGTGAGCCATCATCTTTTTCAGGAACACCTGCATCAATATCGTGAGAATTATAGATATAAATTTTTCCATCAAATACGTGTGCTGAAGGATCGGCTGTATAGATATCACTGATTAATGGTTGGGATAAATACGATGTAGAATCGGCAGTAGTTGTATCGGATTTTTCGCCGGTCGATTCGCTTTCATTTGTACTTCCACTATTGCACGAAGTGATAGCAATCGCTGCAAACAATGAAAAAATACAAGCTCTTTTTAAAATTCCCGGAGTGTACATATTTTTTGATTTAGTATTAATTTTTGAATTTCATTTTAAGAATAGTTCGCGCAAAGAAAAATAAGGAGCGAAGTCAAAAGGGACTCTGCCTTCTCTTGTTACTTCGCGCCTTTGCGTGACATTATTTTTGCTTTTCATTTTAAAAATTTACAACTTCCCAATAGGCCTTCTTTGGATTTAAATTTTTATCAAATAATAAAGGATAATCCTTTCTGCCGCGAACCGGAAAATTATCCAGCCAACTGTACCTGTCGGAGACATTCCAAAAGGTGATGCCTGAAACGACATTTTTATATTTCCTGAAAACATCGAAGCACATTTTAAACATTTCTATTTGTCTATTTTCTTTTTCCTTGTTAAAAGCTGTATCGGCATCGGCAGGCATTTTTTCTCTTGCATTATGTTCTTTTTGATATACGGAAATATCCAGTTCGGTAACCTGCAATTTAACGCCAAGGCTCGAAAATTTCTGAATGGTGCTATCAATTTGCTCACGTGATGGTTCGTTTACGGCCCAATGCCCTTGCAATCCGATCGCGTTAATAGGTACCCCAGCGGCTTTGAGGCTTTTTACCAGCCTGAAAATCTTTTCTCTTTTTACCGCATTGATTGCATTGTAATCATTATAAAAAAGAATGGCATCCGGATCGGCTTCATGTGCATATTCAAAAGCTTTTGCAATATATTCCTCGCCGCAGATTTGGTACCAAAGGGAGTTACGAAAATATTCATCCGGCTTATCAGAGATAGCTTCATTTACTACATCCCAGGCATAAATTTTTCCTTTGTAACGATTAACAACAGTAGTAATATGATCCTTCAGGCGCCTTAATAAAACTTCTTTCGTAACCAAATTGCCCTGATCATCCTTAAACAACCATGCAGGCGCTTGCTGATGCCAGCATAAATTATGACCTCTTACTTTTAAGCCATGATGCTGGGCAAAATTCACGATACTGTCCGCATCTCTCCAGAAGTATTCATTTTCTTTTGGATGAATCGGCCCCATTTTCATAGCGTTTTCAGGCGTGAGGCTGTTGAATTGTTGCAATATTAATTGCGCTTCATCTCCCGCCAAATTTCGCGGACCAACGGCCACGCCTATAGTAAAATAATTCTTGTAATAATCTTTTAAACCCTTTTGTGAACTGGTACTTTGACTATTTATCTTTTTTGTATGCCCGCAACTTGAAAAGAAAAGGCAACTGGCAAAAATGTATGTGAGGTATTTAATTTTTTTCTTCATAAGATTTTACAAATTTTCATTTACTGCCTTGATTTTATAAACTCAGCCACATCTATCATTGGTGCTATCCAAATCTCTTTGTCATTTTGTTTTAGAAAATGCAACAACGCACTGTGTGCATCTAATGAAACATTCAATGAATGTTCGCCACCCACACCATGAAAAAGAAAAACAAGTAAGGTATGCGTGGTCATCGCTTTTTTAACAAGGTCGATCATTTGTTCGGCAGATTGTCCATTCATCCCATAGCATCCTACATTGTACAGGTCAATTTTATCAATGGGCAACATTTCGGGTGTTGTGCCCCGGGCCGCGATAAAAGCATCTCTGATTGGATCAAGGTAGGAGCTATCGCGGATTTTAGTATCACCACAAGGGTAAGCGAAGGTTCGTTTTGTGTTATCATCAATTGCTCTTAAAATATTATTCATCTCAAGCATTTCATCATCTATCCGTTTAATAGTGTATTTGCTCAGATCATAATCTCCTTTTACAAAAGATCTTCCTGGGAGGCTGCCATCGCATGGATGCCAGATTGTGTGATTCCCTAATTCATGTCCTTCTGCAGCAGCGCTTCTCCATTTTGGAATTTGTGCATTGAGCCCATTGAAATAATCGGAGATATAAAATGTCCCTTTCAGGTCAACAGAATCCAATGCTGGAACGACATTGCTGAGATTAACATTCAAACCATCATCATAGGTAAGCACGACGGCGCATGTTTTGCCATTCCATGTCGTGCTGGTTTGCGCATGTACAAAAGGATTCAGCATTAATAAGCATGATATAAAACAAACTATTTTTTTCATCTTTCAATTACTGTTTGAATGGTTTTACCGTGGGTTTTTTTCATAGCCCAACATCTTATTTGCCCATGGAATAAAATATCTAAAATTCGGCGCATCGGTGTGTCCCCCATCATGCTGTCGCCATGCAAGCTGCCCATCTAATAGACCAATATTCACCGGTGGCATATATTCTTTCATATAATCATTACTTACACCCAAATCTTTTACCCCAAGAAATTTATATATTTCACCTGCAGCAATAATAACCCGATAACTTCCACGATGATCGAGCCAGTTGGCATCTCCTTTTTCTGGAACGCCATAACTTAAAAACATAGGCCGCGGCGCACACAATGCAATCAGCTCGTGTGAGTCTACAGGAAGATCGCAACCTGTCATTTTACCAAATTTTGATTCTTCCGTTCCATATTTCAAAAAGTTGCCATCCATCCAGTAAAATTCTCCTCCGGTAAGGCTTTCAACGGCTTCGCCAAAATTGCGCCGTAACAAAGTAGCCCCAGCTTTGCCGGGTGAACCAACAAGTGCAGTCGCAAAACGTGGTTCAAAAGCAAGCGTTACCAATGCAGCTTTGCCATATCTTGAAACACCTTCGATCCCAACCTTCTTTGCATCCACCAAACTATCTGTTTCCAGGTAATCCAAGGCACGTGCAGCGCCCCAACTCCATGCTCTTAATGCGCCCCAATCATCCGGTTTGCGAGGCTGCCCTTTATTCACCAAACCGATAACACCTTTAGTTAATCCATCGCCATTATCAGCCTGTATGCTGTTTGGATCTATGGTGACATATCCCCAACCTGCTGCCAGCAGTTGTTCTGCAGGCGGCGCATCACCCACGGGCGGTGGTGCAAAAAAATTAATGTTCGACCTCGTGATTGGTGAATAAGCAGGATATTTATCGAAAATATTTTTTACACCAGGATTGGTTTTTATCATCATCTCTTTGAACCTAGTATTCAATGTCTCCATATCATCCGCTGATGGCTGCGCTGGCGCAGGAAATGATGGCTGGCCAAACATCATCAGAACAGGAACAGGCCCCTTTACATTCGTTGGAACTACCAGTATCATCTTAATATCAACATTGATCAAAGGATATTCGCTGTTGTCCACATGCCCAATAATTTGTTTTGCAATCACCGGTATGAAACCCGGAAAAATAAATTCACGATCAGTGACCTTTACGGTCCATGTTACTTTAGGTACGTGCAGAGGAATTCTTCCGTACACTTCGCGTTCATAATCTTCAATAATTTCCGGACGGCGATCTTTCCACCACATATCAGCAGTTATTACTTCCTTTCCATTTTTCGTGATAAGTATTTCCGGTAATTGCGGGCATGGGTCGGATTTTGTGGTATCATAATTCGCATGATTGGGCGCAGATTCATTTCCGTTTGGCCCGGGTCTTAATGTTTTGATGCCTAACTGTTGCATCATATTATCCTTGTTTTGCTGTGATGTGAAATTTGCCGGTTTCGGATATTGCTTGCCATTAATAGTCGTGTCTTGTGCAAAAACAATTTTAGCAATGCATATCGCTATCGCAACAAAAAAAAGTTTTCTCATTACTATTATTTATGATTTATAACTAAGTTATTCATCTGTCCTGAATGGCGAAGCAGGCAACCCTTCCTTATTGTACAAATTAGGATTGTCGGGGTTATCTGCCCATGCATAACGTACATATTTCGGATCGGGGACATCATCACTCCATACAACCACAGTATTTGCTTTAATCTTCGCATTGGCCCAAACAAATTTCTTATCGGCACCTGCAATAGCAAACTGGCTGAGCGGTTCACCATCGTCTGTCACTAAACCGCTACCAGCATTACTAAAGGTGATAATTATTTTATTGCGTTCAATTTTGGATGACTGATAAATAGGCCCCGAATAAACTATATCTTCTCCATAGACAATTTTTTCAGCCGCCAGCGCCAGGCGATCACCAATATCTTTTTTTCTGTCGGGATGTATATCATTCCATTCGCCTAAATCAATAGCCACAGCCATTCCTGTATTCGGCATGGATAAAGCTTTCAATTGAGCTTCCCTGATCAATGCCCAGTTACTTTCTTCCGGTAAATAGTTTACGTCCATAAAATTGGGAAGCTGCACATATAAGAAAGGAATGTCGCCTTCATTCCATTTGTTGCGCCAGTCTGCGATCAATGCTTTTTGAAGTTTCTCATATTCCTCGGGACGGCCCGCATTGCTTTCACCCTGGTACCAGGCGAAGCCTTTAATGGTATAATTTATTTCCGGAGCAACCATCGCGTTGTATAAAGCCGTTGGCTGGTTTTGTGCAGCAATTCCGGCGACTGAACCGGCACGTCGTGGGGCAAACACTTCTCCCACTTTATATTGCCAGTAACCTTTCAGATCAATGGTATCATTCCCGGCAAATAAACAATAAGGTTTGTCAGGTACGAAGCCTCCTTTGCCAAAATTGTTGGTCACTTTAACAACAAAAACATTTTTACCACCTTTCAACAAACCTTCCGAAACATCATATCTTATTTGCGGGTATTGGTAAGCGGTAGTCCCGACCTGCTGGCCATTTATGTACAAAACATCAGCATCAACAATTCTTCCGAGAAATACTTTAGCAGGTTTACCGGCCATAGATGCAGGTACATCAATTTCTCTCCTGTACCAAACCACACCATTGAGATTTTTTACCCCCTGGTCTTCCCAATAACCGGGGATATTTATGGTGCGCCATTCTTTGGGAGCATAAGAAGGATCATACCATTTTATTGGACCGGTTAAGCCCTGGTCTATTTGCCTCTGTGGACGATTTGCATTATCAGCAAAAGCTCTTCTGTTCATTCCATTGACGTATGCGGTATCCTTGTTCTTTTCGATTGTATTCAGCATAGAAGAAAAATCCCCGAGTCCATCTTCGCTTGTCCATGCTTCTATAGGTGTACCGCCCACGCTTGCATTGATCAAACCAATCGGTATATGATACTTTTCATAAAGGCGTTTTGCAAAAAAGTACGCAACAGCCGAAAAGTCTAACACATTTCCAGGGTTTGCCGATTTCCAATAGCCGGTAGGCAGATTTTCGCGGGGGCCTTGAAGATCTGTCAATGTAGGAATCCAGAAATGTCTTATCTCAGGATAATTAGCTTTTGCAATTTCATCTGCATAGCGAACACCATGTAATTTCATTTGATGAACCATGTTTGACTGACCGGAACAAAACCAAACATCACCGATGAGAATATCTTTCAACAGTATCTTATTCTTCCCGGAAATATTCATCGAGTAAGGTCCGCCGGCTTTCATTGGTGAAAGCATAACCATCCAGTTTCCTTTAGCATCAGCTGCCGTTTTATACTTCTTTTTTAAAAAATCAATTCTAATTTTTTCGTTTGGCGAGGCCCATCCCCAGATTTTTACTTTAGCATCTCTTTGTAAAACCATACTATCTCTCGCTAATTGAGGTAAATGCACCTGGCTATAGACGGGGCAAATCCGGACTATAAGAATCCACAGAACTATCAGAGAGATGAAATCTTTTTTTCTCATATATTTTTATAACTATTCGCGCATCTTCAATCGCAATACATACATATCGTTGGTGATATATAAAGTCTTTTCATCCGGCGAAAATGCGCAATTTGAGACTGCTTCCGGAAGTCCTATTTTTCCAAGCAGCTTCCCGTCCTTATTAAATATCCAGAGGCCGCCAGGCCCCGATGCAAACACATTTCCGTTTTTATCAACCTTCATCCCATCAGGTAAACCTTTAAGCGTAGTATCGTACCCGGCAGCACTGTAAAATATCCTGCCGTTAGTAAGTGAATCAGCATTTCCAATATCAAAGGCATACCAGTTAGGCTTTTGCGGGTCGGAATTGGCAACCAGCAATGTTTTTTCACCTGGAAGAAATGCGATCCCATTAGGACGCGTTAATGTGTCAGTCAATAACACCAACTCTCCTGATGATTTAATTTTATAAACTCCCTGGAAAGGAATTTCTTTTTTAGGATCATCTGTCAGTTTTTCCAATCCATACGGAGGATCGGTAAAAAACAGATCTCCGTTACTATCATATACCAGGTCGTTGGGGCTATTAAATTTTTGATTATGATATGATGATGCAAGTGAAATATATGTAGGTTCGGGCTTGTCAATGGGAGCATCCATCCTGGCGATCTGGCGGTTGCCGTGCTGGCATAGAATGAGGTTACCTTTTGCATCGAGCGTCAATCCGTTTGATCCCATTTCACCACCTCTTTTACTGGTGTCAGTATAACCGGAGGGCGTGAGATAAACTTCTTTTCCCTTTTCTTCAGTCCATTTAAAAATAGTGTCCCTGGGAACATCAGAGAACAGAAGCATCTTTTTACTTTCAACCCACACCGGCCCCTCACTCCAGTCAAGACCATCGGCAATTATCTCCGGTTTTGCCTCAGGAGAAATTATTTCGTCTAAAACAGGATCAATGCGCTCTATGCTACCGATGGTTTTGAGATGTTCCTCATTATGACAAGCAATGAGAAAACATATGAGAAAAATTAAAAAGAGATTTTGTTTCATATCAATGCATTTAAAGTTTTTATTTTAAACCGGTATTGCTTATGAAAGCAATCTTCTTGCTGTCCGGCGACCACGAGGGTACATTAATTGTTCCCTGGCCTCCATATATGTAAGCGATAATTTTCGGCACACTGCCGCTTGCAGAAATTAATTTTAGAGTAACTTTTTGGTAAAAAGGATGTGTTGTCGGATCAATTTCTTTCGGAAACGAAAGATAAACAATCCATTTTCCATCCGGCGAAATGTGAGGAAACCAGTCATTGTATTCATCAAAGGTCACCTGCTCCTGGCCGCTTCCATCGGGTTTCATCCTCCATATTTTCATAGTTCCTGTGCGTACCGAATTAAAGTATACCCATTTCCCGTCGGGTGTATATTCGGCCCCATCGTCCAGCGTGGAAAGATTTGTAAGCGGTGTTTCCTTTTTTGTAGCAATATCTATCGACCATATATCATATTGGTTGTTGCGAAAGCCGGTGAAAATTAATTTTTTACCATCCGGCGACCAACTATGAAAATAGGAATGACCCGAATCTTCCGAAGTAATTTGTTTTGGGCTATCCGATCCAGTTACCGGCAGGATAAAAATTGTTGAAGTGTGTTTATCGCCTATATAATTACTAAGGCCTATCATCTTACCATCAAAAGACAATACATGGTCATTGTTATTGTTGATAGCTAGCCCTGTATTGATCTTTCTTACAGACCCATTGGTAATATTAAAATTGTACATCAGCCCTTGTGAAGAATTAAATATTAGCGACTTGCCGTCTTTAGTCCAGTTAGGGCATTGTATAGATCCCGTATCTGTATGCACCACTTTCCTTAGCCGGGTTCCTACATCCATTATTTCCAATAAGCTTCCGATATAATCACGATAGGGGCGATAATCTTTGGCCGGCGGAATAATAATTCTTACATTGGTAAAGATCGCCTCCTCCATCACAGTATCTACATGTGAGCAGATGTAAAGCCCCGCATAAACTTCATCATTTAAAGTCATTTCTTTTTTTACTGACTTATAAGGTTCGCCCGGAGTAGCCGCGGAAAAAGTGAAAGTATTTCCAGAACGCTCAAATCCTATTTCTGTAGGATGAATAGAAGAAACAAGGATTTGACTGGTTGTGTCACCATCTGAAAGACGATACTGCAATGAAGTAATTAATGGCTTGCCTCCGTGAAAGGCGCCATCAGCATAACGGGAATCTATAGTGAGTTTATCCCTCGCCATCACGCCAATTTTCCTGTGTCCTGCAACGCCCTTGCCAATAAACTTTGCCGTGACTTTTATAATAAAATCTCCTTTGATCTTTTTCCACAAAAATTGAAACTGATCAGCATTTGTCCATATATTTTCCCCGGCGCCCGATAGCAAATAACTTTGCTCTTTTTCATTGTACACAAGGTTGCCTTTCAGCTTTGGATCCCCAACATCACTATGTGCATCAAAAATTCCAAGGCGCCCTTGCTGTGCTAAACACAATCTTGTAAAGGCTATAAGGCTTATGGATAAAATCAAAAGTGGTTTAATAATATTTTTCATTTGCTGGTAATTATGATAAAGAGTTATTAATATGATTTCTCCTTGCAAGGCGAATCTGTAAGGCATTTCCGATAGATTCTCTTGTTTTTGTCACTGAGTCCACACAATCGTGAATATTTTTTCTTTTTTGGATACTCATTTTAACAATTATCAGATACAAAAAAAATAAGATTCTCTATTCAAATTGAAAAGCAAAATAGGTAGCCGGTTTTAAGCCGGTATTCCTAATGGCATGTAAAATATTTGAACTCAAATAATAACGGACCCATTGACTCCGTCATAAAATTTCTGATCAATTTGCATCTCAGTTTCTCCCTCTATCATCAATACAATTTCAGCAGCACGATCCCTGTGCGGGTCATGGCTTTTTAAGCCCGTATTTAAAGTGCTTACATGCATTTCCATTCGCCTGGTCATTACTGTAGAAGTTTGGAAATAATTACGGATGCCACCTTTGTCATGTGGCGCAAATGCAATTTTGTTCCAATCAATTATAAAAGAATGACCAGAATCATTTCGGCTCCTCGCTTCCTTTGCCCTGTATTTCATCAGGTAATAGTCGCAGGCGCTTTTACTTTTATTTTGGACAGCGAATTTTTCGCCAGGCAAAAGCAATACTATGCTTCCGGGCACCAAGGTATAAAGGGAGTCATTCAGTTCAACAGTTAGCAGGCCACTCTTAATAATGTACAAATGCTCTTCATTTCGGGGCACCCGCAATTCTTTTTTATTGATAGATGGATTCAATGCGAAAGCGCTCATTTGAAGCCATTGCAAGTCACGGGTACTACCTTGAAAAATCATTGCGGAGCGAATATCAGGCTGTGCTTCATTTACTGGCGTTTGCCATTGATATACACCGGTACTTACAGAATCCTGCTGTGCTGTAAGCCACAGCGGCAGCAGGCAAACAATAGAAAAGATTATATTTTTCATTACTTAAAAATCATATTTTTTTCTGCGCGGACGCTTCAGCATAGCAGTGGCTTCTGCATCATTATTCGTAAACATCTCCTTTGCAGGATCCCAGTAAATTTTTCGTTTAAGCTTCATAGCAATATGGTGAAGCAGGCAGGCGCTGCATGAACGGTGACCTTCCTCCACAGGAGCCACAGGCTGTTTGCGGGATTTTACACAATCCAGCCAATTTGCATGTTGCTCTGAACTTTCATAGAGATGAATTTCATTTGGACCGATCACAGATTGCAGTATCTCCGGATCACTGGCATCTATTGGCTTCACGCCATCTTTATCTGCAACCGGGTCAGTGTCGGTTACCCTGTAGTTACCCCTCGTAACCCATATCCAGCCAT
Organism: Chitinophagales bacterium; assembly: GCA_038251675.1. Classification (GTDB taxonomy): domain Bacteria; phylum Bacteroidota; class Bacteroidia; order Chitinophagales; family Chitinophagaceae; genus Ginsengibacter. The sequence continues at coordinate 10,606 of JBBSBD010000040.1, forward strand.
TGTCCCCGATGAATTTTACCCCATTTGGTAGTTCATTCGATACAATCATGTGTACACCATTCGCGTACAAGGCTTCCGTCTTAAAAATACCATGTACATCCCACAATCCTTTGTAGTTCGGATCATCCGTAGGGAAAGCGGCTTCTCCCCATATTTCTAAAGGACCGGAATTTTCCATGCCCATCGCCCAGTGTGCAGTGTCAATATGATGCGCACCCCATCCGGTGATCATGCCCGCACCGAACTGCTCACAACGAAGCCAGCCGGGGCGGCTACCAATACCTTGCGGCGATGCGTCATGATTGTGTGCCCGGTCTTCGGTGTAATACACTTCAGGTGTGGCGCCCAGCCATGCATCATAATTTAGTGCAGAGGGCACTTGCATCTTTGCGGGATTGCCGCCGCCGGGATCACCGGGAAGTCCAACCTCAATAGTTTTAAGTTTTCCTATGCGTCCATTACGGACAAGCTCACATGCTTTTTTAAACTGTGGCCACGGATCAATTGAACGCTGCTGGCTTCCCATCTGTAAAATCCGGCCACTTTTCTGCACTGCGTTACTCAATATTCTGCCTTCTTCAATAGTAAGAGAGGCAGGTTTTTGCAGGTAAATATCTTTACCCGCATTCACTGCGTGCACACCTACTATAGCGTGTTGGTGATCCGGCAGGCTGATGTGCACTGCATCAATATCTTTATTCAGCAGAAGCTCATGGTAATCATAATACACTTTTATATCCCAATCTCCCTTCAGTTTGCCGTTGACGGCTAAGGCTCTTTCATAATTTTTTTTCACGGCTAATGGGCCGGCATCTGCACGATTTTTATCAAGATCGCATACAGCTATGATCCTGGCGCCACCATAGCGGGCAATACTGGTCATGTCGTGCATGGTTGAAATACGGCCACAACCAATGGACGCCACATTGATCCTGTTTCCCGGCGCATTTTTCCCGAAGACGCTTGCGGGAACGATAGTAGGAAAATTAAGCGCTATGGATGTAGCGACTGTGGCCTTTACAGAGTCTCCAATAAATTTTCTCCTGGTCAGACTCCGTTGGTTTTGCTTTGACATATCGAATGTTTTATTTTAAAAAATGCTTAATCCCGTAAAAGACACTGACACTTTTGTTTCTCTCACAAAGGGAGTTAAGGGGCTTGTCGACTCTGTGTAAAAAACCTTTCCACTACTTCAGCACCTCAACTTTTGGCGGCGTCGCAAAATACTTCCATGCGGCTTCAGCCATGGCCCCCTCCATCCTTCCGGGTAACAGAAGTCTCCCATATCCTGCTTTACCTTCTGTAATTTTTCCTCATCATGTCCGATAATAATGGTCGTGATATTATGCTGCACAAACTTAATTGCACTCGTTAAACCAATTTTAAAGGCGCCACCGGTTACAATGGCAATTTTCTTTTGCTGATGTTTGTCCAATGCTATTATTATTTTGATTTAAACAATCATTTTTGTTCTAAACAATCATCAATTTCCGGGAGCATACGGGAATCGCAATGCCTCGTAATAATCCAGCGTTTGATCAGGTTTTTCATAAACATCAGGTATTGGCATCTTTGAGAAAGTCTCAAAATAAAGCAGGCATGCATTTCGCCACCATTTTGCTTCTTTTTCCTGTATGCCGAGGAGCATCTGCACATGACGGAAGCGCTCGTCATCTAGTTGATCTTTCAGACCATTCCATGCCTTCTCCATCCATCTCACTTCATCGACCCCTTCATTGTATTTATAACACAATTCATCCCAGAGGCTTCGCCCAGAGCGAAGGGTATAATTCCAGGGCACATGATGAAACCAAAGCAAATATTTGTCAGGGCAGATTGACAAATTTGCAAATATTTTTCTTACTTCCGGGTTGTATTGGGCCAGTGCATTGCTACCTTTAGCAGTTCGGTCAAACCCAAGCCCAATGCTATCTGCACGGTGGAAATAAACCGGGTTCCAGTCTGCACGGGGGGCTTTATCATACCATGGGGCAGGTCCGTAATGGTTTCCATATCCCATGATGTGATGAAGGCCAAGGGGAGTCATATAATTAACAACAGCCTCCCTTGATGCGATCATTATTTTTTTAACTGTATCAATAAAATGCTGGTTATTTGAAAAGGTTTGCCTGATCCATTCGTCAGCTATTTGTTCAGAACTTAACGTGTAATCCCATGCGATACGGCCGTATGCATACCAGTTAGCTTGCCCAAAAGGATGCCCGGTCCAGTCGATGTCATTCCCAATATTTGAAACACCGGCGATGCCGGATAATTGATGATTATTTAATGAGCCATCTATGACATTTGCAACAGTTGAACCGTTTCCGTTTTCGTAAGTATCGGCTTGCAAAACTTCTTTGAATAAAGGTGCTTCGTATACAAGATTTGTCCCTTGTCCCAAATATTCCTGTGTCAACTGAAACTCCATCATCAAAGGAGTTTTAGGCATCGCACTAAACAGGGGACTGAATGGTTCCCGCGGCTGGAAATCGATAGGGCCGTTCTTCACCTGGACCAAAACGTTTTTTCTAAATTTTCCGTCCAGCGGTTTGAATTCTTCATAAGCCTGCTTAAATCTATCTGTAGGCGTTTCATGGCTGTACACAAATGCCCGCCATATAATCACGCCGTTGTGGCCCCCAACCGCATCTGCCAGCATGTTTGCGCCATCAGCATGTGTTCGCCCATAATCCTGTGGGCCGGGCTGTCCTTCTGAATTTGCTTTTACAAGAAATCCACCGAAGTCCGGTATATAAGAATAAATTTCATCGGCTTTTTGTTTCCACCATTTCTGAACATCGGGATCCAAAGGATCGGCAGTTTTTAATTTCCCGATTTCAATGGGTGAACTAAATCTCGCTGTGAGATAAACCTTAATTCCATAAGGACGAAATACATCTGCTAAGGCTCTTACTTTTATCAAATAGTCTTTCGTAAGCACAAGCGAATTAGCGTTAACGTTAGTAAGCGCTGTTCCATTTATGCCAATAGAAGCGTTTGCCCTCGCATAATCAATATATCGCTGATCAATGTAACCAGGCAAGGTGTGCCAATTCCAAATAGAAAATCCTGCATAACCTCTTTCAACAGTTCTGTTCAAATTATCCCAATGATCAAGCATTCGCAATTTTATTTTCGGAATACTTTTGATCGAAAGTTGTTCAATTGACTGGTGTGTTTGAATCAGCCTCAAAAAATTGAACACACCATATAAAACGCCTGCATCATTTTTAGCGGTAATAAAAATGATGTGCTTTTTATTTACAATCGCGCTTCGAATTATGAAACCTTCGTCACCTAACTCATTAATTTCTCTTGAAGAAAAAAAAGATTGAATCGCAGATGATGTTGAAAAAGTACCGGCAACTATTGTTCCGTCAATGATGAAATTTTCAGCAGGTGTATTCTTATCAATTAATCCCTGAAGCCCTGTTAGCAATTCCTTTTTTGCAACTTTCAATGCCTGGCTTTCATCATTGAATAAAATCCCTTTTACCAGGCTTTGGTATTTCAATAAAAGTTTGGGGTTGTCTATTTTGTCATAGCGTAACCAAAGTTTGTATCCATTATCGGCATAGGAGAATCCCGAAATAATCAGGCACAGTAATGTTGCGCAAATTCTCTTCAAGTATCGTATTTTTTTCTTCACAAATCTATTGAACATTCTTCCTTTGAGATGAATGACTTATAAAGCGACAACGCTAATATCCCGGGAAACATCAATTTCATGCTCTTTCAATGTACGCATACAAACGTCATCTACAAAATCCTTTGTTATAAAAGCACCATCCGGAAGTGTTTTTATTTTTAAGATTTTAACCGTGCATCAATATCTGCCAGCTAACACAAATTATCCGAGATCAAAAAGCCTTATTCAACCTGCATTCCACGATCGTACAAAGCGGCCCTGTATCCCTTGTAATGCTGGTTGCATACATTACTCCGCAGGTTTGAAGTTACGGCAACTATTCGTTTACATCCCTGCCAAATAAGATGTGTCGTGGTAAGGTACCCGCATTTACGGGTGTCTATAATTACGACCCTGTTATTTTCATCCTGCTCCACGCAATCGAAAAATATAATGGAAACTCCTTTTTTTACAAAAATTTACCTCATTTTTAAACTATATAAAGGAACTTTATAAACACATTCAATCTAAAAGCAATAACATTATGAAAGTAATTAAAGGAGAAAAAGAATTTTTCAAAGGTATTCCGCAGATAAAATACGAAGGGTTAGAAAGTGATAACCCTTTTGCTTTTCGTTGGTACAATGAGAATAAAAAAGTGAGAGGCAAGACGATGAAAGAAATCTTAAGATTTGCCTGCGCTTATTGGCATTCGTTTAACGGAAACGGCGCGGACCCATTTGGTGCACCCACCCATATTTTCCAATGGGATACAAAAGAAAATGCCATTGAAAGAGCAAAAGACAAAATGGATGCGGCTTTTGAATTCATCACGAAAATGAATATGCCATATTACTGCTTTCATGATGTGGATGTAGTGGATTATACAGATAATGTAGCGGATAATGAGAAAAGATTGCAGACGCTTACTGAATATGCAAAACAAAAGCAAAAGGCGAGTGGTGTAAAACTATTATGGGGTACGGCAAATTTATTTTCTCATAGCAGATATATGAATGGTGCGGCTACCAATCCTGATTTCCACGTGTTGGCCCATGCCGGCGCACAGGTAAAATTTGCGCTGGATGCCACTATCGCATTAGGCGGAGACAACTATGTATTCTGGGGAGGCAGGGAAGGTTATATGTCGTTGCTGAATACAAATATGAAAAGAGAGCAGGAGCATCTTGCAAAGTTTCTGCATACTGCAAAAGACTATGCAAGAAAGAATGGATTTAAGGGGGCATTTTTTATTGAACCAAAACCATGTGAGCCCACCAAACACCAATATGACTATGATGCTGCTACTGTTATAAGTTTTCTAAGGCAGTATAACCTCATGAATGATTTTAAATTAAACATTGAAGTAAATCACGCCACTTTAGCGGGCCATACTTTTGCGCACGAGCTGCAGGTAGCTGCAGATGCGGGCCTGCTCGGAAGTATGGATGCCAACAGGGGTGACTATCAAAACGGATGGGATACTGACCAGTTTCCAAATAACATAAATGAACTGGCAGAAGCCATGCTGATAATTCTTGAAGCGGGTGGCTTCAAGGGAGGCGGAATTAATTTTGATGCCAAGATCAGGAGAAATTCTACTGATCCTGCTGATCTTTTTTATGCGCATATAGGCGGCATGGATATGTTTGCGAAAGCATTATTAGCTGCTGACAATATCTTAAAAAATTCAGATTATAAGAAGCTTCGGAAGGATCGCTATGCATCATACGATAAAGGCAAAGGCAAAGAATTTGAAGCAGGTAAGCTGTCTCTTGAGGATCTTAGAAATTTTGCTGCAAGCAAAGGAGAGCCGGAAATGATCAGTGGAAAGCAGGAATACTATGAAAATATTATTAATCGGTTCATTTGACTATTACCAAAATAAACACTGTTTTTTTCTTTAATTTGGTCAATGATTTTTATCAAAATAGTTTCAAAATTTTGATGTATCTCCTCTAATAAGATATATATGCTGCTCTTAGGAATTGATTTAGGCACTTCTTTCATAAAAGTTTCTGCTGTTGATGTTGCGACTCAGCAATGTATTGCGACTGCACAGTACCCGGATACTGAAACACCAATTACTTCTTTACAAGCGGGCTGGGCGGAGCAGTCTCCCGAAATGTGGTGGAATCATACTGTTGAGGCTATTCGAAAATTAAATGCGTCGGGGGAATTTAATGCTGCAGATATAGAAGCAATTGGAATATCCTACCAAATGCATGGACTTGTCATTGTTGATAAGGAACAAAAAGTTTTAAGAGATAGTATTATCTGGTGCGATAGCAGGGCGGTAGAAATTGGTGAAAAGGCTTTTGAAGAAATTGGTGAAAATATTTGTTCTGAGTGTCTTTTAAATTCACCCGGAAATTTTACAGCTTCAAAATTAAGTTGGGTAAAAAATAATGAACCTGAAATTTATAAACAGATTGATAAAATAATGTTACCAGGGGATTTCATTGCTATGAAACTAACCGGGGAAATTACAACTACTTCTTCTGCATTATCAGAGGGAATTTTATTTGATTTCAAAAATCATGAAATTTCTAAGGATGTTATGCGTCATTTCGGTTTTCCGAATTCTATTATCCCCACATTGCAGCCATTATTTTCTTCTCATGGCACGATCTTACCTTCTATAGCAAAACAGCTTTCACTAAAGGAGAATATTCCGGTTACTTATAAGGCAGGTGACCAGTTGAATAATGCTTTGTCACTGAATGTGCTTGAGCCCGGAGAAGTTGCTGCAACGGCTGGAACTTCAGGTGTAATTTATGCAGTTACTGATAAATTATTCAATGATAAGTATTCACGGGTAAATGCCTTTGCCCATGTAAATAACTCATCCGATAATAGACGGCTGGGTGTGTTACTTTGCATTAACGGCACAGGTATTATGAATAGTTGGATAAAAAAAATGTGCGGCGATGCCTTGAATTATGAAGACATGAATTTGCAGGCATCAAAAATTCAACCTGGCTCTGACGGCCTGTTTGTATTGCCATTTGGTAACGGTGCGGAACGAATGTTACGAAATCAAATCCCCGGCTCTCATATCAACGACATTGATCTCAATAAACATACCAAGGCTCATATTTTTCGCGCAGTACAGGAAGGCATTGCGTTTGCTTTTCGCTATGGTCTCGATATTATGAGGGAAAATGGGCTACATCCAAAAATTATCCGTGCTGGCAAATCCAATTTATTTTTAAGTGATGTTTTTGTAGAATTTTTTGTAAATACAACCGGTGTTTCTGTTGAATTATACGCTAATGATGGAAGCGTAGGCGCAGCGCTTGGTGCAGGAATCGGCGCTGGTATTTACAACACATCCGCGGAAGCATTCAAAAAATTTACTCCTTTGAAAAGAGTAGAGCCAACAAGTACGGATCAATACAACGATTTATATTTAGCCTGGAAGAATTTATTAGAAATGTATTTGAGAAAGTAAATTCCCTTTTTAAGGCCAGTCTTCTTCATTAGATTTTTGCAAGGAAACATATTGTCCGATTTCAAAATCATTTTTACCAGTCATATATTTTAAGATGCTTTTTTTAAATAAGCATGCGTCTTCTACACAACCGTTTTTTGCAAATAAATAATTTAACGCTTCGTTAAACTTGTTCGTGCAACCATTGTCATAGCTGCATTAAAATTATTCACTTAATCTTATCAGTTATGAAACTAAATCACATTTTTAATTTAACCACAGTAATAACTTTCGCAGGTCTTTTAACTTTTACTTCATGTAAAAAAGATAGCGATGTAACTCAATCGGAGGATCCCACAAATTACCGCGGCGATTTCCGCAACACAAGATGATGCCGTTGCAGAATCGCAATATGATGATGTATTCAACATTACCATGGGTGTTCAGGCTTCGGACGCTGGTGAAGAAATAGGTATAGGCGCAGGCGTTGATATTATTTACGGTAGTTCAACCAGTACCAGCGGAACAGATACGCCAGACCCGGCAACTCGTTGCTTTTACAGTTTCTGTAGTTCCTAATACACCTCATGTATTCCCAAAAACGATAACCCTGGACTTCGGGGATGGCTGTATCGGAAGAGATGGAAAATTGCGCAGGGGCAAGATCATAAGTGTGTACACGGGCCCTATGTCTATACCCGGAAGCAAAATTTTCACCACTTTTGCCGACTATTTCGTAGATAGTTTCAAAGTTGAAGGAACTCATAGCGTGGAAAATACCAGCACTTCAAATAAAAAAGAATGGATCGTAAAAGTCGCCGATGGTAAAATTACTAGCATCAATACCGGAAATTGGAAGATGTGGAGCAGTATAAAAATCCACACCCAAATCCAGGGGAATGGCACTCCATATTTCCCCTTGGATGATGTTTTTCAAATTACTGGAAACGCTAATGGGTCTGCATCTGGTGGCAATTCATGGTCAGCATCTATAGGTGATCCGCTAATCAAAAAATTTACCTGCCATTGGATAGTAAAAGGCACAGTACGTATTACCCGAAATGATAATAAGGCAATACTTGACTATGGCGACGGAGCATGTGATAATAAAGCAATCATTACAATTAATGGAATTTCTAAAAATATTACCCTCCGTTAGTAAAATTGTTGTTGATTTGTTAAAAACTATTTATTAACTTCACGACAGTTTTCATAGGGTACGGATTAAAAACGGGCCTGGGTATCTACCCCGGCCCAATTTTTTTTTATAAAAGTCCTATGGATTTAAACTGGTAGCCTTTTAAAGAAAAATATTCCAGCACCCTGGGAAGTGCATATTGCAAACTGGCAAAGGCTTTCAGGCTATCATGAAAAACTATCACAGATCCGGGTTTTGAATTATTTATAACATTAAGATAACAGTTCTCGCCTGATAGCTTATCGTCGAAATCACCGCTCAATACGCTCCACATAACTGTAGTAAGATTAAAGTGACTGCCTTTTAAAGCTTTTATCTGAAAATTTGTTATTCTTCCATAAGGGGGACGAAAGAGATTTGAATCGATCACATTTGCCGCCATTGCTATATTTTCAAGATAATCTGCATCTTTTGTCTTCCATCCATTTAGATGATTGAACGTGTGATTGCCTGGCTGGTGACCCATTTCTATTACCTCTTTGTAGGTTTCGAAATGCTTCTTCACATTATCTCCGATACAAAAAAATGTTGCAAGCGCATTATATTTTTTAAGTTCTTCCAATACAAATTTGGTCACTTCGGGTTGAGGCCCATCATCGAACGTGAGGTATAAGATTTTTTCAGAAGTTTCGATATCCCAAACGCATCCTGGATACAATTTTTTAAGCAGCGAAGGCGTTTTTACGAGGTAAAACATTGGAGAAAAAATATTTTTTTGGTTGAATTAAACTTCTTCAAATAAACTTCATCTTAACATTCACCAAAAAACAATTAAAAAATACTTTATGAAATTAAAAAACTTTCTGCTTACTGCTACCGCTTTTGTAGTAGTTGGTGGTTTTTCTGCATGCAAAAAAGACAAAAACTCCTCATCCTCAGAAATTGAAGCGACTGTTGAATTGAGTGGCGATCAGGCAATTTCTGACAACCTCAATTCGGACGCTGAATATGTTTTAAATGAGGCTGCAATCGATAATAACTTTTCAGGAAATACGCCTGCGACGGTTACCTCAACTTTAAATGTACTTAGTTGCGCTGAAGTAACGGTGGCGCCTCTCCAAGGATTTCCTAAAAATATTACTATTGATTTCGGCGGTGGTTGCACCTCAACAAACGGAATAACCAGGAGCGGAAAAATTTATGTTTCCCTATCTGACTCTTTGCGTAAATCAGGCAGCGTGGCCGTTATGACGTTTGAAAATTATTATGTAAGTGGCTTCAAAAAAGAAGGTAAAATTACATGGACTAATACAAGCCAGGGTAGTTTAAAAAGCTGGATCCGCACTTGTGAGGATGGAAAAATAACAGCTCCGGGAGGACGTTACTGGTTTCATGTGGGTACGCAGGAAGTTGTGCAAACACAAGGATCCTCAACGCCACTCAATTTACTGGACGATGTATTTTCAATTACAGGTAGCCACACCGTTACCAACGCCGCCGGAAATTCACGAACCTCCACAATTACCGACGCATTAGAAAAAAAGGTTTCCTGCGAAAATATAGATATGGGCAAAATTAAAGTTGAGGGCCCAAATCATTTTGCTATTCTTGATTTTGGTGATGGAAACTGCGATAAAATTGCAACAATTTCTATTGATGGCAGTACTCCGGTAACCGTATTACTGAGATAAACAAAATAATAAAACATCAATCTTAATAAACTAGGCCTGTGATTAATTCACAGGTTTTTTTATTTAGATAATAACTGTAACTGTGATTCAGCCTCATTATCTTTGCCTCATGAGTAAAGTAAGAGTGAGGTTTGCTCCAAGCCCAACCGGCGGGTTGCATTTAGGTGGTGTGCGCACAGCTTTATACAACTATCTCTTTGCAAAAAAGCACGGTGGAGATTTTGTGTTGAGGATTGAAGATACTGATCAGGCACGTTATGTGGAAGGGGCCGAGCAGTATATAATTGATTCGCTATCCTGGTGCGGTATATTACCGGGAGAGGGGCCACATAACGAGGGGGAATATTCGCCGTACAGGCAAAGCCAGAGAAAAAGTTTCTACAAAGAGTACGCTGAGGGATTAATAGAAAAGGGACATGCATACTATGCTTTTGATACGCCGGAAGAAATAGAAGCTCTGAGAGAAAAATTAAAAGCGCAAGGCAAAAGCAACTTGCAGTACGGGCACCAGGTAAGACTTGGAATGAGAAACTCACTTTCGCTTTCAAAAGAAGAAACACAATCGTTACTCAGTTCTGGCTTACCCTATGTTATTCGAATAAAAATTGAAAGAGATGAATTTGTATCTTTTAAAGATATGATACGGGGCGATATGCAAATGGACACGAATGGGGTTGATGATAAAGTTTTATTAAAGGCCGACGGTATGCCCACCTATCATCTTGCCGTAGTAGTCGATGATTATCTAATGAAAATAAGCCATGTATTTAGGGGGGAAGAATGGTTGCCAAGCGCTCCTGTTCATATATTACTTTGGAAATATCTCGGATGGGAGAAAAACATGCCTCAATGGGCTCACCTTCCATTGATACTCAAACCAGATGGTAATGGAAAATTAAGCAAGAGAGATGGAGAGCGGCTTGGTTTTCCGGTCTTTGCTCTAGGATGGACTGATCCGGTTTCAAAAGATCTGATGAAAGGATTTAAGGATTTGGGATTTTTATCTGAAGCATTCATTAACATGCTGGCAATGCTCGGATGGAATGCGGGAACAGAACAGGAACTTTTTTCTATTCAAGAATTAGTTGAGAATTTTTCCATTGAAAGGGTGCATTCAAGTGGTGCAAAATTTGATTATGAAAAAGCCAAATGGTTCAATCATGAATGGATAAAGAAGTGCGACGTTGATCGTTTGTTGCCCGAGGTAAGGAAAATATTTAGCGATAAAAATATCGCGATTCATGACGAACAAAGTTTGAAAAAAATAGTGTCGCTTGTTAAAGACCGCTGTACGTTGCTGACAGATTTTTGGGAACAGGCCAATTATTTTTTTGTGGCTCCGGAAAAAATTGAAAGCGGGGCAATTTTGCCCAAATGGAATGATGGTAAAAGTCTTTTTTTTATTGAATTGATTCGTAATTATTCAATGCTCAATTTATGGGATCACTCGGAACTTGAAAGTTCTTTTAAAGAGATTGCATCGGTTAACAGAATCAAACCAGGTGAGTTAATGCTTCCATTTAGGATCATGCTCGTTGGTGGTAAATATGGCCCAGGGGTTTTCGACATTGCAACAATACTCGGTAAAGAGGAAACAGTAAAAAGAATCCGTTACACGATGTCGTTATTGCCTGGTACGTCTTCATAGGGTTAGAACATTTTAGTAATTTTTCAATCTTCCATTATTTCATTGAATTTCTTTTTCAAAATATAAATAATGAATGCAGAAAAAAAAACGCTAGCTCGGGAAAGGCCCGTACGGGTACTAGTGGCAAAAGTAGGGCTTGATGGCCATGACCGGGGCGCAAAGGTGATTGCCACGTCCTTACGGGACGCGGGTATGGAAGTTATTTATACAGGACTTCGGCAGACGCCTGAAATGGTCGTAAATGCGGCCTTGCAGGAAGACGTCGATGCCATTGGGGTAAGTATTTTATCAGGTGCCCACAATACAATTTTTCCGAAAATACTGGAGCTGCTTAAGCAAAAAAATATGACAGATGTGTTATTGACGGGCGGAGGTATTATTCCTGATGATGACATGGAAAAATTAAATGAAATAGGTGTGGGTAAACTATTTTCCCCTGGTGCCAGCACCGCTGATATAGCAAGCTATATAAAAAACTGGGTAGAGAAACATAGGAGTTTTTAAAGAAGTAATTATTAAAATCTGCAAAACAATGTATGCCACCTTACTTACTAATTTAGAGAACGGGATATTTACAATTACGATAAACAGACCCGAAAAGCTAAATGCGTTAAATAAAATAGTTTTAAAAGAACTCGATCTCGCAATACAACAAGTGTATGATGATGTTAGTATTAAAGCTGCAATTATTACGGGACAGGGCACAAAGGCTTTTGTTGCGGGTGCGGATATATCAGAATTTGTTGAAATTAATAATGAAGAAGGCGTTTCACTTGCAAGGAGAGGGCAAGAAATTTTTTTCAAAATTGAAAATGCTGCCAAACCTATAATTGCTGCGGTGAATGGCTTTGCTCTTGGGGGCGGTTGTGAACTTGCAATGGCCTGCCATTTCAGGTTGGCCAGTGACAACGCGAAATTTGGACAACCTGAAGTAAACCTGGGATTGATACCTGGTTACGGAGGCACACAGCGTCTAACAGTGCTCATTGGTAAGGGTAAGGCAATGGAATTAATGATGACAGGGGGTATGATTGACGCAAATGAAGCCAGGGATTTGGGCCTTATTAACCATATTACGACTTCAGGCGCACTTCTTGAGAAGTCAAAAGAAATTCTTGAGACAATTCTCACAAAATCTCCGATAGCTATATCTAAAGTTATTGCGGCTGTAAATGCATATTTTAACAATGACACAAACGGCTTCGAAGAAGAAATCAAATTATTCGGAGAAGTATTTGAGTCTGATGATAAAAAGGAAGGTACAAGCGCTTTCATTGAAAAGCGTAGGCCAAATTTTGGTGGAACCGATAATGTCAATTAAAAACACGAATTGTTTTTACAAACCTGCCCCTGTAATATTCATTAAGAGTAGTAATAACAACTCCATTTGCTTTACCTGATGAAGAATGTATAAATCTCAGGCTATCTTCGTTAGAGACCACGATTCCCATGTGTCCGATAATTCTTTTGGTGCTATCTGTTCCAGTAAATAAAATAAGATCCCCCTTTTTGCTTTTACTGATCGGAATCTCAATTCCTGTATTTTCGAAACCTTTCGACGATCGGGGTACATTTATGTTGTAATGATTAAACACATAAGTTATGAAACCAGAGCAATCAAAACCTGTCGATGGATTAGTTGATGCGTATTTGTATGGAGTTCCTATAAGGGATTTAGCAAATTCCACTAAACTATCGGATTTTAATTTTTTTGTTATTACTTCCACAAAATGTAAACTGTCTTTGGCCACAGCAGAACTTCGGTCGTTATCTGATGGTAACTTGTTTTTAAGCTCCTTATTTGCCAGTATTGTGTTTTGTTCATTTTGATAGCTATTTTCTGGCTTATGCGTAAATACATAAAAAGTGAAAATTGCGAAAGCAAATACAAGTAAAAAAGTAAAGAATTTCAAATTTAGAGTTTTGAGGCTTTGAGGCTTTGACATTTTCAATAAAAGCAACTATAGGGAATTTACTATAAAAATAGGTATCCCTTTTAGTTTTAAATTAGATTTGTAAATAGTTATTAACTGAATTTTTCGAAATAAAGTATATACATCATGGAGACCAGGATAGAGAAAGATACAATGGGGGAAGTATCTGTGCCCGCCTCAGCCTACTTCGGAGCACAAACCCAACGAAGCATCGAAAATTTTAAAATTGCACAAGACATTAATAAAATGCCGAAAGAAATAATTCGGGCATTTGCTTATTTAAAAAAGGCTGCTGCTATTACAAACTTTGATGCAGGCCTTTTATCCAAAGAAAAATGCGAGCTTATTAGTAAAGTATGCGATGAAATTCTTGAAGGAAAGTTAAACAATGAATTTCCACTTGTTGTATGGCAAACGGGAAGCGGAACACAAAGTAATATGAACGTAAATGAAGTTATAGCTTACAGGGCGCACGTATTAAATGGGGGCAAATTATCTGATAAGGAAAAAGTATTGCATCCTAATGATGACGTAAATAAATCCCAATCAAGTAATGACACTTTTCCTACTGCAATGCATATTGCCGCTTATAAAATTTTGAATGATCTTACTTTGCCTGCCATTGAAAATCTCAAAATTACTTTAGCAGCGAAGTCCAGGGAATTTATGGATGTCGTTAAGATCGGCCGCACGCATTTTATGGATGCAACACCTTTAACACTTGGTCAGGAATTTAGCGGCTACACCTCACAGCTAGAACATGGCTTGAAAGCAATCAAAAACACAATGATGCATTTGAGTGAACTTGCTCTTGGTGGCACGGCAGTCGGAACAGGAATAAACACGCCACCCGGTTATTCCAAAAATGTTGCTGAAGTTATAGCGGAGCTTACAGGGCTTCCATTTATTACAGCAGAAAATAAATTTGAATCACTTGCCGCGCATGATGCGATTGTAGAAACACATGGCGCTTTGAAAACAGTTGCTGTAAGCCTCATGAAAATAGCCAACGATATAAGAATGTTATCTTCTGGCCCGCGGAGCGGCATTGGTGAAATTCATATTCCTGATAATGAGCCTGGTTCTTCTATTATGCCTGGCAAAGTAAATCCCACCCAGTGCGAAGCGCTCACCATGATCTCAGCACAGGTTATGGGCAACGATGTGGCATTAAGTATTGGCGGAGCCACAGGCCATTTTGAATTAAATGTTTTTAAACCCATGATGATATATAATTTTTTACACAGTGCAAGATTACTTGGTGATGGATGCAACAGTTTTAATGAAAAGTGCGCAAAGGGAATCGAGCCCATCGAGTCAAACATTAAGAAGCACGTAGAGAATTCTTTAATGCTCGTCACGGCACTTAACACAAAAATTGGTTATTACAAGGCGGCTGAAATTGCCCAAAAAGCTCATAAAGAAAATACAACTTTAAAAGAGATGGCCGTAAAACTGGGCTATCTTACTCCTGAAGAATTTGATAAATGGGTAATTCCTAAAAATATGGTTGGAAAAATTGAATAAAGTTTTATCAGAGCGACTTATTGATAAATAAAATACGTCTCGGTAATTTATCTAATCGTGAGCACACATCTACCATTATTTAATAAAAATTCTTTCTGTCGATAAATTTATGTTATAAGCGTTGTACAATTTGAAAATGTATATGCCTGAATTAATTTTTTTGACGTCAATAAAAAACTCATTATTGTTACTTGTCCCTGCCAAAAGAAGCTTCCCCGTAGTATCGTATAATTTATAATGTAGGGGCTTGTTCGTATTACTTCTGCTCTTCACATTTAGAATGTTTTTTGCAGGATTGGGCGAAATTTTTATAAATGTCTTTCTTTTAAAAGTATAAAGCGAATCATCACTTATGGAAAGTAAAGGGCCCGTATAAGAAAATTCTAAAATTCTTCCCGCGTTGGGAGGCGGGGTACCGCCTCCGTTGAATGAACCAGTTGGTCCACTTGTTTGTCCCGAAATATCGCAGGCTACATAAATTTTTAAGCCATCGGGTGATAAGCAAAGATCCCGATATCGTCCTTGCCCACGCGTGGCTGGAATTGTTGAGCTATCTGTCACGATTGTACCAGAAGCGTTAAGGTGCAGTCTGTAAACTTTGCCGGCTTTAAGAGATGGTATTAATAAAGAGCGATTCCAGTTTGGAATTACATTCTTTTCATAAACATCTATACTTGATGCTGCAATTGTTGGCCAGTTTAGATAATTCCCATCAAGAGCCCCTGGATTGGGATCTGTGAAAAAAGTGTAGATGGGATCTTTTGAAGATAGTGCTGCACAATTGACCTGCTCATTTACAACCATTTGGTTAGCGAGCGTTAAGCCATTGTAATTTCCATCACAAAAACCTGACAATTTCGGCCATCCGTAATTTCGCCCGCTTTCAATAATATTTACTTCATCATCTGTTTTATCCTGCTGTTCACTTTGATATAAAATCCCGTTACTTCCAAATATGATACCTTGCGAATTCCTATGCCCCCAGCTCCATACAGCGGTTACTTTTGAAGTTGCATCAGTATAGGGATTATCATTGGGTATCCATTTGTCCAATGCTCCGGCATCACCATCAGGCTCGAGGTTGAAACGCAAAATTTTTCCTTCGAGTGTATCTCTTGTCTGCGCATTATTTATCCGGCCAATGTTATTAAATTGGCCTGCGCCCATATCTCCGATGGTATAAAAAAGATAGGGTATGCCATTGATATTTCCAATTGTCAATCTTCCGGAATTGTGATCATTACTGCCATTAAGCGTTGCAATAATTACCTTCTCATTACTTAACGAGTGAGTTATTCGGTCATAATCATATCTAACCAATTTAGTATTGAAGTTACATGGCCCGCTACCACCGGAACAGCCGGATGACGCCGCGTAATGGTAAACGTAAGCAATGTAAATCCAGGGTTTTGACGGAGCCGGCCATTCACTATACATACTTGGATGAAGTGCCATTCCCATTAGACCTCCCTGGGGCCATTTTGGGGGACTCGTAAAATCTTTTGACCCGCTAAGGTCTATCAGTGTCGTTTTGCCTCCATTTCCTGGATTTATCCTATCAACCTTATAAGCAAAATTTTCAGTGACCCACAAAGAATCATCTGGACCCCAGGTGAGTTCCCAGGCGGAATTTAACTGGTATCCCGGATTTACAACACGCATGTTAAATGGTTCATTTTGGCCGTTAGATTTGGCCAAAATAGCAATTGAACATACTAAGAAAAATACCCGTTTGAATAATTTCTTCATGGATAAACAGATTTTTAACTTAAACACCAAGTGAAATCCGAAGCCAGCAACAGCTAAACGCCTAAATGCGACGTGTTATTTTCAAATTGAAAATATCCTCACTTGGGGACAATCGTTGCTGGATTTTACATAATAATACTTACCGCGATTCGTTAAATGAGAGAAACTACCGGAAGACACCCTTGATCAAATAATGATTATGAAAAATTATTCTGGGAAATTCAATTTTTTCTTTATGAAGGTTGAGGAAAGAAATCGTACCATATTCTCAGCGTCAAAGAGAAAGGCTATTACTTATGTATTGGCTGGAATCTCCACGTCTGTATTTTTTTCTCCATTTCATCTTGTTGCCCAAAAGATTGACTTCAGTTACAGTTATATAAACATCACTCGTGGCGTGGGTGGCGGAACGCTGGAGCAAGGTGACATAATTGAGGTGCGTGCCTTAGCAAAACTGAATGCAGTTACCAATAATTTCTACTATATAGATACCATGCGTACAGGCACTCAATATGTAACCAGTTCGCTTAAAATTGTTACTAATGAAGGCCTTACCTACCAAGGGCCATTTACTAATGCTGCGCTTGATGATAGGGGAGTGTATGCGACAACCGGGGGAATAGGAAGAGTAAGGGTAAATATTGGAACCGGGGCTTCTAATCCCAACAATGGACTTGCGACTTTTGGAGTGAATACTGGCGGGGGCACTATTACCCCTTTTGTCAATAAGCCCAAATTTTATGGAACTACTCTATTGATAGTGGCTTATCGCCTTCTAATAACCGCAAACTATGGAGATACAATACATCTTACTGGGAACTTCTATTTTGATACGTCTGGCGTTAACAGAACCTATCGATTTGATTACCCGGGTATTAAGATAATAAAAAACCAGGGGCTTTGTACTAACTTTTTGGGGGCAAGCTTTACGGCGGATAGTTCGTTTAAAAGCGGAAATATTCAAAACAGGGCATTATCTGCAATTGTTCCGGGGTATACGAAAGTTAACATAAATATTAGCGGACCTAATGATAATTATTATGCAATTGCAAACAATACAAGCTCCAATGGCACTACAAATAATGCAGGCCCTTATGCTCCAACAGCAAACGCTAATAGGGTATTCAATGGATATTGGGATATTATAGGAGATCATACTGGTGCGGCAAATCCCGTGACCGGAAATCCACCGACTCCGGCGGGGCAACCTGGTGGATATATGCTTGTTGTAAATGCAGCTTATCCTGCAGGTGAAGCATTTCGTGATACAATTAAGAATGTCTGTCCAAACACATACTATGAATTCTCCGCCTGGATAAGAAATATTTGCGGTAAATGTGGTACCGATTCTAATAGTAATGCCACCTATACACCGGGCGTATTACCGAATCTCGCTTATGCCATTAACGATGTAGATTATTTCACAACCGGAAATATCACTTATAATCAGCAATGGGTAAACCGGGGATTTATTTATAAAACTGGTCCAACAGAAACTCAGTTCCGGATCACTATAAAAAACAATGCAGCAGGTGGAGGGGGGAACGACTGGGTTATAGATGACATAAAGCTTGCTACCTGCTACCCTAATCTTGTAATGAATCCAAGTGATACCGCCACCTCGTGTGTAGGCTACCCGGTTAATTTAAGTGATACGGTTAAAAGCTTTTTCAACAACTATACTAATTGGTGCTGGGAAAAAAGTAGTGACGGAATAAACTGGGGAAGTACAGGGGTGTGTGGCACAAGGACTCCCACACTTGTAAATGGGCTTTGGGTATACTTTGTTGATACGACTTTTACCACAGTTGCCGCAGATAGTGGAAAGTATTATCGCCTTAAAGTTGCCACAACCGGCACTAATCTCACCAATGTTAACTGCTCCGTGGATAACAGCCAGAAAATATTCCTGAAAGTATTTAATGTGAGTTGCAGTGTTTTAGATTCAAAGCTCATTTCGTTTACCGGTAATGTATTAAACGAAAAAGCAACTCTAAAATGGTCGGTAAGCAACGAGGGCGGCCTCAAGGAATATGAAATTCAAAAGAGTATTGACGGTATTCATTTTACCCGATTAGGAATTATGAATTCGAATAAAGATGTGAACGGTTCCTCGTATGTATTTTACGATGCTGAATTTAACCCAAACTGGGTAACATATTACCGGCTTAGGCTTGTAAGTGCTACAAATATCCCTGATACATACTCAAAAATTATCGCATTGGGTAATAAGAACTTAATGGTAAAAGTATCAACGGTAAATCCTTTCAAAAATAATTTGAAAATTGAAGTTACTGTGCCAGAGGATGGAAAAGTATCAATAAAACTTTATGATATATACGGCGGGATAGTAAGCAATAAAAAAATGCAACTGCTAAAGGGATCTACAAAAATTGAACTTGAAAATATAGATAATTTATCGAGCGGAATTTACATTTTGCGTACTTCTTTCAATGATATCACTATAAAAAATAAATTGGTCAAGGCGGACTAAGATTCTCTGGTATAATAAGAAGCATATTAGTTTTTGCCCTCTCAAAAGAAAATGAAAACTGCTTTATGCTCCCATGTCAAATTGGGGAGTCCGCCTAATGGAATAATGCAGCATTTTAATGATCAGAGGAGCATTTCTGAATCCAAAGAGACTTCCATGATTCCTGAAAGATATCTCTTGAGCGACTGAATAAATTGTCATACAAAAAAATGCTTGCTGCCACTACATACTTGCCATCAATGGCTCCCCGTCATTTTAGCTGCGTTGATTGATCTGGAAATCATACATAAAAGGGTAGAAGATTTTTAAATACTTATTCCTTAGGAATAAATACTATTCCACAGCTTGCTTATTTTTAACGGAAACCGTATAATGGCAATTGCACTTGCAAAAAATGCCTCCTGCTAAATCCTTTTCGCTTTGTAATTATTTAAAAAACTAAGAAACATTTTATTACTAACCTGCCCTGTTGTAGCTCAGTTCCAACTGTATCCAACTCTTTTTGCCAGGTAGCTTTTTGATTACAAATTAATAGAATCGTCAACCAGTATTGCAATTCTGCATATCTATTTTATTTATAAATTCTCATTCAGTTATGATAATGCATAAAAAAACCGCCGTGGCTTATTGGCGGTTAATATTCATATATTTTGAGGTTAAAATATAAAGTATTTTCCCACATCATATCCTGCTGCGTTCAGCCCATCGTTAAAATCAAAATGAATTTCACCAACATTTTTGGCAAACCAGCGTTCATCTGTCTCAATTGGAATAGTAGTACCGGTTATAAAAAATTCATACTTTACTTTAATTACGTCGGGAAAATTAAAAGTTCCAATTGTTACCGGAACTGCTTTTTCAAGAAGCGTCATTTGGATATATCCCGAAAAGGGCAATCCTAATATACTACCCGATACATTTGGCGACTGCCAAACGGTTCCCATCGCGACGTTATCTTTAAGAAACACAAATTCGCCATCAACCGGTTGGTCAAAAGGAACGTAGTTGCTGTAGTTTATATATTGAAAATAGTCACCGCCGGGCTTACGATAGTATGAGGAATCGGGTACCCCGGTAGGAGGCACGAGATCAGCGGTAATTGTTGCAAAAGTACTGCCAATAACCATTGGCAAATAATTAATCACTTCGTAATGAACTGAGTCTGATGATGTGCCCCCTATCAAACTATATGTCCAGTTTGAATTAACAGTCGTTGGAAAGTAATCGCCTGACGGTGCAACACCGGGGAAAAAGTCAATACTGAAATTACATACGCTGGTTCCGGTAGTTACTACAAAATTTTGGATACCTGCATTGAGCGGCGTGCCGATTCCTGCAAGTGTTATTATTTTCAATCCTGTAGTTGTAAAGGTTCCAGAATTACTAAAGCTCACGCCGTTAACTGTATCTGTAGCTATAGTATAATTTCCTATAGAGGTTACGGTAACCTGGAGTTGCACGGTGTTTGTTGGGTTAAGTAAAATTCCCTGTTGATAAATTCCCCCAATTGTAAAAGGTGTACAGTTGCCCCCATTTCCACCAAGGGTAAATACCGCTGCCGACCCAAAATCTATTGCAAAAGTACATTGGCTATTACCGTATGTTACTGTGAAATTTTGTATACCTGAACTTATGGGCGTTCCATTTGCGATAAGCGTAACTGTTTGAACACCTGCAGACGTAAACGTTCCGCTTTTTGTAAACGAAATTCCGTTTGCTGTATTGGTAGATATGGTATAGGAACCGGCTACTGCAACAGTTACCTCCAGTTGGACAGTATTACCGCTTGTAAGTGCAATACCAGGCAAATAAGAGCCAGCTAAGGTAACCGGTTTACAAGTACCTGAACTATCCCCTAATACTCCTGAGGAAGCACTTCCTGCACTACCTGACGCACTTATGGTAGAAGTAAATTTCCCCAATGTTAGTTGAACAACTGCACCGGAGGAATCCAGTGCTGATCCTGAAAATGTCCCAACAATAAGATTATTTCCAAAGGAAGACACATTTACAATAAACTCTCCCACTAGCTGATTAGCATTGTAAATTTGCTTTGATCCTGAAGAATAAGTAAATGATGATTGAAATAATGATGCCTTATAGCTCCCTGTTGTAAAATTATCTGCGTATAAATGAAGATGAAAAGTCTGTGTGCCATCAAGAGAAGTTCCAATAAGGTGAAGTTCTTTTGTTGCTCCTGAAGAATCAATATAGGCTGTATCCATATCTCCTTGGAAAAGCTTTGAGCCTTCTTTGAATTCCCATGAGCCCGAAGGGGCGTTAACATTGCCATTTTCAACACTGTATTCTTTCTGACAACTATTGAAAAACATCACGGAAAGGAAAATGTAAAGTGCAATTTTGATAGTTTTCATAAACGGAATTTATTAATTATTTTTTGGGATGTCAATCGGGATTAATTATGAAACCTGCATTTCGTCGTTTACAACCGTTTTTGTTTCTAAACTTTTCTGTTGCAAATTGCCAGTTGCTGTTTTAAAAAAGCGTTTTTGAAAAACAAGAATGGTAATTATCCCTGTGGATATGGAG
>JBBSBD010000041.1:0-32307 GCA_038251675.1 Chitinophagales bacterium
TCGAAATGCTCGGCCACCTTTTTCCAGTTTACTACATTCCAAAAAGCTTTTAAATATTCCGGCCTTTTATTTTGATACTTCAAATAATAGGCGTGTTCCCAAACATCGCATCCAAGTATGGGCTTGCATTTACAATCTGCAACATCCATCAAGGGATTATCCTGGTTAGGGGTAGAACAAATAGCGAGTTTGCCATCCAGCACGCCAAGCCATGCCCAGCCGCTTCCAAATCTTCCGGCACCCGCTGCATTGAATTTTTCTTTCATTTCGTCAAAAGATCCAAAAGCTTCATCTATCGCCGAGGCTAATTTTCCATCGGGTTTCCCGCCCCCATCTGCTGATAATATTTCCCAAAAAAAAGTGTGGTTCCAGTGGCCGCCTCCGTTATTTCTCACCGCAGGGCTTATAGACCCCGCATTTTTAAGTAATTCTTCCAAAGATTTATTTTCGTTTTCTGTACCAGCAATTGCCTTATTCAAATTATCTACATACGCCTGGTGATGTTTATCGTGGTGTATTTGCATGGTTTCTTTATCAATGTGTGGCTCCAGCGCATCAAAGCTGTAAGGTAGAGCCGGTAGTGTAAATGCCATAATATTTATTTTAAAGGTTTATAATTTTTAAATGGTTACAAATTTACTTTCAATAAGTTACAATAATATTAAGGAAACGAATAATTCCCTTTTGCGAAAATTGAAATGGAATTCAATATTATTTCACAAACATTACGCCACTCCTGTTTTGCAGGTGAATGTAAAGGGGCAAAAAGTAAAAGGTATCACCGTTTACTTCTGAAAAAATCTTTCATAAGCGATAAACATTCTGGTGCACAAACACCCTGGACTATTTCAGTTTTTGGATGCAACGGAGTTCTGCTTTTTGCAGATGCATTAGTGGCGAATGCAGACAGGCCGCCATGTTTAGGGTCCTCAGCCCCATACACAAGCCTTTCTATTTTGCTCCAGTATAATGCGCCGCAGCACATGGAGCAGGGCTCGATCGTAACATAGATGGTTGCTTCCGGTAAATATTTTGATCCCAAATAATTGAATGCCGAAGTAAGCGCAATAATCTCCGCGTGGGCTGTAGAATCTGTAAGCGTTTCAACCTGGTTGTAGCCACGGCCAATTATTTTATTTTGCATTACTATTACAGCGCCTATGGGAACTTCATCCGCTTCAATCGCTTTCACGGCCTCTTTTAAGGCCTGCTCCATATAGTATTCGTGCGACATATTTTGTAAATATTTGCTTATTGCAATGCTTTATTTTTTTTGATAAGATGCGACTATCTTGTTGAACAAATTTAGTTGTTATGATCAATTCAATTTCCGGCGTTCAAAATCTCAGGACTTTTTACGAAACGGGTGCAACGCTGTCATACCAATTTAGAAAAAAGCAATTAGAATTGTTTTTAAAGGCGATCACTAAATACGATGATGAAATAAATGCGGCATTATTTGCAGATTTAAAAAAGAGCAGGGAAGAATCATGGGCAACAGAAACAGGTTTGCTGGTTGCTGAGATAAAAAATGCAATTAAAAATTTAGGTAAGTGGATGAAGCCAAAAAGGGTTTCAACAGGGCTGGTAACTTTTCCTTCTTCGGGTAAAATATACCGCGATCCTTTAGGCGTTGTTTTAATTATTGCCCCATGGAATTATCCTTTGCAATTATTATTGATCCCGTTAGTGGGGGCTATGGCAGGAGGGAATTGCGCGATGCTTAAACCCTCAGAAATTGCACCGGCTACTGAAAAGGTTATTGTAAAAATTATTGAAGAAACTTTTCCTGAAAATTATATAAAAGTTATTACAGGCAATGGTGCTGAAATAGTTCCGGAGATGATAAATAATTTTCGCTTCGATCATATATTTTATACAGGCAGCACAACAGTTGGCAAAGAAATTTACAAGCTCGCCGCAAAAGATTTAGTTCCTGTTACGCTGGAGCTTGGTGGAAAAAGTCCATGCATTGTTTACGAAGATGCCGATATAAAAGTGGCAGCCAAACGAATAATTCTTGGTAAATTTTTAAATGCAGGCCAAACTTGTATTGCGCCTGACTATATCCTGGTTCACGAATCAGCAAAAGAAAATTTATTGACTGAATTAAAAGATGCTATTCAAAAATTCTATTCTAACGATCCATCCTCGAGTGCCGATTATGGCAAAATAATTAATGCTTCAAGATTTAAAAAGCTATGCAGTTATTTATCCGGCAATAATATTTTTTATGGTGGAAAAACTGATGAAGCAAGTTTATACATCGAACCAACCGTTCTCATAAATATTTCGATGAATGATGCCGTGATGAAAGAAGAAATATTCGGGCCAATACTTCCTGTTTTATCTTTTACAAAAACTGCTGATGCTATGCAAATGGTAAAGCAGAATGAAAATCCTTTAGCATTCTATTTGTTTACAAAAGATAGAAACATTGAGAAAGAGTGGATGAAAAAAATTCCATTCGGTGGCGGCTGTATCAACAACACCGTGTGGCATTTTGCAAATGACAAATTTCCTTTTGGCGGTATCGGCAACAGCGGCATGGGCGCTTATCATGGAAGAAATACATTCAATGTTTTTACGCATGCGAAACCTGTATTAAAAACTTCTACATTAATTGACCCTTCATTAAAATATCCTCCTTTCAAAGGAAAGTTGAAATGGTTTAAAAAGTTGATTGGGTAAATGAACAAGAGAGCCGACTGAAATGGAATCATCAGCTCACAATATTCACTGCTTTTCCAGCGATAAATTCAGCTAAATTATTTACAGCAATATTCATTAGCCTTTGCCTCGCTTCTTTTGTTGCCCATGCAATGTGAGGTGTGATGATGCAATTTTTCGCTTTGAATAGAGGATTGTTTTCAGTAGGTGGCTCCACAGAGAGTACGTCAATTCCGGCTCCCGCTATTACATCATTGTTCAAGGCCTCTGCAAGATCTTCTTCCACAATTATTGGCCCTCGTGATGTGTTTAAAAGAAACGCAGAATGTTTCATTAGTTTAATACTTTTTTTATTGATGAGCCCTTTTGTTTCCGGAACCAGGGGGCAATGAATACTCACCACATCAGCAGTTTTTAATAGATCATCTGTTTCCTGCCATTGAAAATTTGAGCGCTTTGATTGAGCGCTTTTTGTTCTGCTTGTTGCAATAACATTCATGCCGAAAGCAGTAGCAACATCCGCGACTTTTTGCCCTATGTTTCCAAAGCCAATAATACCCATTGTTTTACCAGAAAGTTCTATCAAAGGAAAATCCCAAAACGAAAAGTCTTTGGAAGAAGTCCACCTTCCATCCATTACCGCATCACTATGGTGTTGCACATGCAGGCAAAGCTCAAGCAGCAGAGCGAATGTAAGTTGCACAACAGACTCGGTTCCATAACCAGGCACATTTGATATGATAATTCCATTTTCTTTAGCGGCTTCAGTATTGATGATGTTATGACCGGTTGCCAATACACCGATGTATTTTAAGGAAGGAAGTTGTTCCAATGTTTTCCGGTCGAGCGGAGTTTTATTTGTCAAAAGCACCTCTGCTTCTTTTGATCTTTCTGCTATTTTATCTCCAGGTGTTCTGTCATAAATTTCTACATCCCCTAATTCCTTTAGACTGCTCCAGCTTAGATCACCGGGATTTAAAGTATATCCATCTAATACAACGATCTTCATTTTACTTTTTTTGTTTTGAGATTCAAATTGTTTTATTATTTCTTTTCCCTATTCTAATCATCGCAAAAGTAGTTATCGCAACTATGATTATTAGAATCGTAAAACATACATAGCCGGAGAGATTACCGGTTTCAACTACATTGATAATGCCTGTAGATTTTTGATAAACCGGCACCAGCCACTTGAATAAATAAGCCTGCACCAAAACAATTACCGAAATAAAAAACAACATAATAAAACTATGCTTTACCGTAAATCTGAATAGCTCAGATTCCCTGCCGATAAGGTTTCCCGCCGCCGCGGCAACAGCAATAGATTGCGGAGAAATCATTTTACCAACTACACCACCGGAAATATTAGCTGCTACCGTTACGACAGGATCAACACCAATAGAAGTTGCGGTAGCTGCCTGCAGTTTACCAAACAACGCGTTGGATGACGTGTCAGACCCGGTAATGAATACACCGAGCCAGCCCAGCAAAGGAGCAAAGAATGGAAATAATACGCCGGTTGCAGCAAGGGTCTCAGCGATGGTAATTGTAATTCCCGAATCGTTAAGAATATAGGCAAATGCCAATACCGACGCTATAGTGATAACAGGAAATTTCAATTGTTTCAATGTTGAAACAAAAATGCTAACGCCTTCTATAAACCGTAAACCCACCATCGGAATTGAAACAATACCTGCGAACAAAATAGCCGTTCCAGACGCGGATAAATAATTCAATTTAAAAATATGTGGTATCAACTTATTGTTTTGATCAAGTATCGCATTATGCAGGCCAGGCATTTCAAATTGTACCAACCCTGCTTCATTCAATATTTGTTTTACGGGTTGCAGACCCCATGTTATAATAATGATTGTAAGCATTATGAAAGGAGAAAATGCCCTTACGATTTCACCTGTTGTGTAAGCAATGTTGGTATCAATAGTTGGTTCCGGTTCATCTGGAAACCGCCATATTTTTTTTGGCTTCCAGAATTTTAGAAAAACAAATAAGCATAAAATAGAACCAACACCCGCCACAACATCTGGTAACGCGGGGCCCAGAAAATTGGAAATGACCCACTGCAGTAAAGCAAATGATAAACCTGAAACGACAATTGCGGGCAATACTTCTTTTGTTTTTCTTAAGCCGCACATTAATATCACGAGGTAAAAAGGTAATAGTAATGAAAGAACAGGCAAAGTTCTTCCGACCATTTGGGAAATGGCCATTTCCGGTATGGATGAAACCTGTGATGCAACTGTAATAGGTATGCCTATTGAACCAAATGCGACCGGGGCTGTATTGGCGATAAGGCAAATGCCTGCCGCATAAAGTGGATCAAAGCCCAGGCCAACGAGCATTGCCGCAGTTATTGCTACCGGCGCACCAAATCCTGCCGTGCCTTCCAGGAAAGAGCCAAATGAAAATGCAATCAGCAGTGCCTGTATTCGCCTGTCAGGCGTAATAGAGGCCATAAAATTTTTAATGATTAAAAACTGCCCGCTTCGTAGTGTAAGGTTAAATAAAAACATTGCCGGAATGATGATCCAGCAAATTGGAAATAGGCCATACATCGCGCCATTAACTGATGACAAAATTGCAAGCGTAACGGGCATACGATAAACAAATACCGCGACGAGCATGGCAATAATAGTTGCGGCTATACTTGCCTGGTAGCCTTTCATCTTCTTAATGATAAGTGCCCAGAAAATAAAAACTATGGGGATGACGGCAACCAGGGAAGAAAAAGGAAGGCTGTGTAAAGGATCAATTATTTGTTTCCATTCCATTTATTCTTTTTTAACCCGGGTCATAAGTGTATTCTCCTGAGCCGCGGCGCTAAGAAATGCATTAGTACCCAGGCTAACAAATATGCGGAGCCGCAAATAATGAACATAATATAGTAGCCCGCTTCAATATTTCCCAAAGCTTTATAATGGTCAAATAATTTACCGGCAAGAAAGGCAATTAAAATACCACCTAAGGCTCCCGCCATTCCACCCATTCCCGTAACCGATGCAATCGTTTTTTTCGGGAACATATCGGAAACAGTTGTAAAAATATTAGCAGACCAGGCCTGGTGCGCAGAGGTTGCGACGCCAATTATGATTACTGCCAGCCACATATTTATTGAGCCGAGCCATTGGGCGAACACAACAGGCACCACGAAAAACGCATAGATAAGCATAGATATTTTACGGGCACGGTATACTGCCCAGTTGTGTTTTATGAAATACAACGGAAGCCAGCCCCCAGCCACACTTCCCAAAGTTGACATAGTATATACCACTGCAATAGGCAATGCCACGTCAGTGCCTTCCAGTCCATACTGTGCTTTTAAAAATGCAGGTAACCAAAAAAGATAGAACCACCATATAGGATCGGTTAAAAACTTGCCTAGAATAAAAGTCCATGTCTGGTTATATTTCAGAAGGCTAATCCATGATACTCTTTTTTCAGGCTCAATACCGGCAGCAAGGTCGGGTGAAGTAATTGGAGTGCTTTCAACTTCATCCAGGTCGCTATGAATATACTCGTATTCCTTTTTAGAAAGGCGTTTCTGTTTTGCAGGAACTTCATAAAATATAAACCAAAATATCAACCATAAAAAGCCGAAGGAACCGGTGAGAATAAATGCCCACTGCCAGCCCCATTTTGCTGCGATAAAGGGAACGGTGAGGGGTGCCAGGATGGCGCCGATATTAGTACCTGAGTTAAAAATACCGGTGGCAAATGCTCTCTCTTTTTTAGGGAACCATTCCGCAGTCGTTTTTATCGCTGATGGAAAATTTCCAGCTTCGCTTAGGCCCAGCGCAGATCTCGCGATTAAAAAACCGATGGTGCTTTTGACGACTGCATGGCCAACAGAGGCTAGGCTCCAGAGTATTAGCGATACGGCATATCCGATCTTTGTTCCCACTTTATCTATAAACCTCCCGGCAAGTAACATGCCCGCAGCGTAAGAAACCTGAAAAGCGATTACAATATCAGAATAGTCGGACTCAGTCCAATTGAAAATAACCTCCAGGTCGCCCTTTAAAAGACTTATCACAGCTCTGTCGAGATAGTTTATGGTCGTGGCAAAAAAGATCAACGAGCAGATAGTCCACCTGTATTTGCCAACTTTTTGATTAATGTCATCAAGTGGAATATGCAAGTTTTCTTTTAATGTAGTACCTGGCATATCTATATTTTTATATTAAGCAATCGTTATTAAGCTATTTCGTCGCTCTGGGAATTTGTAAAATAACGCATTTATAATGAACCAAGAATTCCCATTTCAAGCCCCCTTATTTCAGCAAGCCCTCTTAGCCTGCCTATAGCTGAATACCCAGGATTTGAAATCTTATTTAAATCGTCCAGCATTTGATGTCCATGATCGGGACGAAATGGAATTGATTTTTTTAATTTTTGCTGTATTAGCAATAACTCTTTTACGATGGCGTACATATCATTGTCACCGTCAAGATGATCAGCTTCATAAAAATTTCCTTCTTTATCTTTCGCTACATTCCTTAAATGAATAAAGTGAATTTTTTCTCCAAACGACCTAATCATCTCCGTTAGGTTATTGTTTGCAGAGGCGCCAAGTGAGCCAGTACAGAAACAAACTCCGTTTGCAGGATTATCGGTCTTTTTTAAAAAATATTCAAAATCATCCCTGGTACTTACAATTCTTGGCAGGCCAAGAATGGGGAATGGAGGATCATCCGGATGTATGGCGAGTTTTACACCGCATTCTTCAGCAACAGTACTTATTTCATTCTGAAAATGACAAAGGTTTTCCCTTAATGCGTCCGCATCAATGTCGTTGTAGAGGTCAAGCTTTTGCAACATATCCGTAGTAGAAATTTTTTTTTCTCCAGGAATGCCAAACATCACAACTCCGCCAAGAGCTTCGAGCTGCTGTTCAGAATAATTTTTATGACGTTCTTCCGCTTGTTGTAATATATTTTCCGGGTAAGAGGAATCTGCATTTTTTCTTTTTAAAATATAGATATCAAACACAGCAAGATCAATCCAGTTAAAATATAGTGCCAGTGAGCCGTCCGCCATTTTATGATTTAACGAAGTGCGGGTCCAGTCATTTACAGGCATAAAGTTGTAGGTGATTACCGGTATGCCACATGATGCTATATTTCGTATGGAAGTTTTATATTTTTCGATAAAATTTTTATAATCACCGGTTCTTGTTTTTATATTTTCATGTACAGTTATACTCTCGACTACTGACCATGTAAGGCCAGCTTTTTCCACCTCAGCCTTTCGTTTATTGATTTCATCAGTAGTCCAAACTTTGCCATGCGGTATGTGATGCAACGCTGTTACAACTCCTGTTGCACCTGTTTGTTTTATATCCTGCAAACTCACCGGATCGGCAGGGCCGAACCATCGCCACGTTTGTTCCATTTTATAAGCCATGATTTATCATTTAAGTATTTATACTCCACTGAATACCGAAAAACCGCCATCAACATTCACTACTGTGCCGCTAACAAATTTTGAAGCGTCGCTCAATAGCCAAATTAAAGCCCCGACGAGTTCTTCAGGATTTCCAAACCTGTTGAACGGTGTATTTTTGATTACAAGATTACCCCTTTCCGTCATATTTCCATCTTTGTCGGTAAGCAGCGACCTGTTCTGTTCTGTAAGAAAAAATCCAGGTGCGATCGCATTCATCCTTATTTTATCGCCATATCTTTTTCCAAGTTCTACTGAAAACCACCGGGTGTAGGTATCAATCGCTGCTTTGGCCATGCTATATCCGAGCACTTTTGTAATTGCCTTTTGAGAAGCCATGGAAGAAATATTAACAATACTGCCACTGCCATTGTCTTTTAACGCTTCTCCAAAAACCTGGGTCGGTAGCAGCGTACCAAATAAATTCAGATTCATTACTTCATTAAGCGCTTCAAAATTCAGATCAAAAATATCCTGATCTGGTTGTATGACGGCGCCTGGAATGTTTCCTCCCGCTGCATTTACCAGGCCGTCAATTTTTCCATAGGTATCGATCACTTTTTTCCTGGCATCAACAAGCTGTTGATTGTTCGTAACATCAGCAATTAATACGATTGCTTTACCACCGATGCTATTGATTGACGCCGCTCTTTCGCCTGCCACTTTTTCGTTTCTGCCAAGAACTCCCACGGTGCCGCCTGCACGGGCAATCCCATTTATAAAGGCTTCTCCTAAAATACCGGTGCCACCTGTTACTACAATAACTTTATCAGTAAGTGAAAATTCATTTTGCAGCGCCAAAGTTTTTAATTTTTAAATGAAACAATACCAGCCATAGTTTAAAACCATAAAGTTGTTTTAAGATTATTTCTGCTATACATTAATATCGTAAGGGCGTATCCCGCGACTCTGCATACGCTTTTGAATAATCGATTTTTTTTGCCTCACTTGCAACAAAGCGTATTCCTCCAAATATATGGTTCACATAAACCGCGTCTTCGTAATCTTTTTTATCATGACCTAACACAGTACACCAGGTATGTCCGCCATCAAATTCGTTATACCATACCGCAGGGTACAATTCAGTAAATCCTCCTGCATTTTTTTCTATCATATTTTTTTGCGATGAATCGCTGGTATTTAAAGTAGTAATATCATGTGCCATTACAACCACGCGGCCAGGATATAATTCTTTTCCAAAATAGCATTCATCTTCCTTTTCCCAAACTTTGGGTACGCCTTGCACGGATGGATGAGAAGGCTCGATAACTCTCTCAGTAAATTTTTGAAATTTTGCATGCCACGCAAAAGTGCAGCCCAGCATCATCTTGAACCATTTCCAATTTCTCTCGGTACCGGTAACCGAATGAATGCCAACAAATCCTCCCCCCGCCTCAATGTAGTGGCGAAATGCAAGCCGCTGGCGGTCTGTATCGAAAACGTCATTATTGGTGCTGGGGAAAATTAACAGCGTGTATTGCTTGAGGTTATCTTCTGTCATTACCGATGGATCTGCCGAAGTGTCAACCGCAAAGCCATATCGGTTTCCGAGTTTCTGAAGGCAGAGTATGGCACTTGGGATGTTATCATGCACATATCCTTTCCCATTTTTTGTATAAACCAATACCTTAACTTTTTTCCAGTTTACATTGTCCTGGGCAAAAGCGATACCTGCGGTAAATAAAAGCGCTGTGCAAAAGAGAAATATTTTGCTGAATAATTTCATTGTAAGATTTTGGTTAAGCAGTCGATTATTAATATCATTCCTTCACGCAGCCATTAACAACATCTTTGGACTAACGGTTTATTGTGATGAGTTGCTCAATTTATCAGCCATTTCCAAACCACTGGTGGTAGTATAATATTTAGCAATCATACCCGCGATTTCCCAATCAGGTATTTTACCCTCTTTTAAATATTCAAGAAATTTTTCGGTCACTTTTGCAAAATGCGCTTCATGCCCTTCCTTATATTTATCCGGAATAATTATTTCCCATCCTTTGCCTGTTTTTTTCAAATCAACACCGGGATATTTTGTAACTATGGTTTTCATTTGGTCCAGAATTGCCGTGGAATCTGAAAGGTCATTTTTATTTATGGGTTCGATGTATAAGGAAGGTTGGTAATTTTGCTCCGCTCCCTGCCTTATTATTAGATTCGCTCTTGTTCCACGCATAATGGAATAATGTGTGTCACCGGCTCCTTCGGGAGCCTGGTAATCCCATTGTGCTGATATTTTAGCGTGGATGCCACGAAGCTGGTAATTGATTTCTCCATTACTGAAAACCATTAGAACGCTGTCTTTTACAATATCTTTTTTAAGGTAGTCTGGAAACCCATTTAATTTGGTTAATGTGTTAAACTGGCTTAATGTTATTTCAGTAGGCCAGCGCCGCGCAGAAGTTAATGTTATGTCTTTTTGATAATCGATCATCTGTTCCGGAAAACAATCCCATTGAATAAGATCGACAAGATGGGTGGTTACATCCGTAATTCCTTCCCCTTCCTGGGTTACATCCATAAACCATGGCGGGCGTGTTAATACACTACCAGAAACATATTTATAAAAATAATGAACACTTTCCTTCGTAATGCCCGGGTTTTCCGGTGTGCCTTTTTCCTTTTCTCCGAAGATAGCAGGGATCATAGATAATTCACGCTGCAGTATTGTGGTGATCTCATATCTTTCCGTCATGATATCGTAAAGGAGCACATGATTTTTTTCAGCCACATCAAAAGCAGATTTTAAAAGTTCAAAATTCTTTTTGTCAATTGCCATGGGTTTATCGGCAAGTACATTAAGCCCGGCTTCAACCGACTTATATATATATTCTGTTTTCTTTAGGTTATTACCGGCAATAACTACTACCTTTTCGCTTCCTGCAGAGTCTCCTGGTGCGGCTTTATTTTCATCTAACATTTTCTCCAGGAAGTCGGTATCGGTGTAAACTTCTTCTTTCCAGCTTGTGGGATTATCAGGCCTTGAATTATAGGCTTTAATTTTGTCAAGATGCAACTCCACATCAGGTCCCTTAGGAGCATATACATGCACGACTGAATCAACATCTTTATACATTAATTTTTGAACGAGTGCGGCATGAAAATGGCCGGGATCAAGGGTTATCAGTTTAACCATGTTTTTCTGTGATTGTTCTTTTTTTTGGTTTTCTCCACAACCGAATAATGCAATGGGAAATAAGAAAAAGAGTAAATTTTTCATATCAGTTATTCTTGTAACCGGCATAATTTTTAAAAATTTTCTTTTGGGGCCGGATGAATTTTTGTTTCTCATATTTATGAACATTAAGTTGCCGGTCCTGCTGTTATAAGCTATGCTTTTTGCTGTCGATATCAGGACGTGTAATTAAAATTATTTTTGTATTGGCGTTTTAAAAATATTATCAGCCAGCCAGTCTGCCATGCGTTGCGGCCAGTTTTTAATAGCTGCCGATAAAGAGCGGTCTCCCATGTTAAATCCATGACCGGCGTGCGCATACAAATGAACTTCCACCGGAAGTTTGGCGGCTCTGTAAGCCTGGAGCAATTTCACAACGGGAGGAGAGCAACATTCGTCATCATTGGCTGCAACCATAAATAACGGAGGCGCAGCAGAATTTACGGAATCGGGAATAAATAACGGCCCCGGGTACACTTGCATTTGAAAATCGGGTTTACCATTTAAACGGTCAACGGGATCCGCAGCATCCGGTTTTCCCTTCCCGTCATCATAAGCAATGGCGGACACAACTTCACCTCCTGCAGAAAATCCGAGAATACCAATTCGATCCGGGTTAATATTCCATTCGGCTGCTCTGCTGCGTACCAATCGCATTGCCCTGTATGCATCTTCTTTAGGATGTTTGTCAACTGAATAAGGGGAATTTTCTTCCCTGCCAAGCCGGTATTTAAGAACAAATGCTGTTACTCCAAGGCTATTCAAAAAAAGAGCAGGCTTTGTTCCTTCTTCATCAATTACAAGCAATCTGTGCCCACCTCCAGGGCAAATGATAACAGCGGTTCCATTTGCTTTTTCTTTTGGCGGAAAATAGGCTGTTATAGTAGGATTGTTGATATGCTTTACCCAATAACTTTTAGCTTCCTCCTGCTCGTTTTTAAGATTCTCGAAACCAGGGGCGCCATTTTGCCAAAGAGGAATTACCAAAGGTTTATTTTGTGAAAAGGCAAGTGAAGGAAGAATAACAATTGAGATAAAATAAAAAATGTTATTGATACGAAAAGGAATTTTAATCATATACAAAATATTTCTTTAAAGGTATAAGAAAGAAATAATTTTTACGTGATGAAAAAATCACCGCGGTAAATAATGCTATACTCACTAACAAAATAAGAAAATATTAGATGGCATTAGGTATATAAATAACGAATATTAAAATACCAGTTGATACTACCGCAATTAAATGTTTTCTATCTATTTGTTTTGAAAACTTCTTAAATTTATTCGCAATAATATTTCGATTGCTTTTGTCATAGCATATTTGTTTTATCATCAAAATGACCATGTCCTGTAAATACTTCTAGCCATGAATAAGAAAGATCAATCTTCTTCCCGGAGAAATTTTATTAAACATATAACCGGCACTACCCTGGCGCTTGGGACAGGGCCATTGGCCGCTCTAGCGGCAGAACAAAAAGCTGAGGAGCGCATTCTGCATTTTCAAAAGAAGATATCATTGAATGATAATATCAATGTAGCTGTTATAGGGATGGGAATAATGGGCAACAATAATATCAGAACCGCTTTGAAGGTTCCTGGTGTTCAAATGGTGGCTGCGTGTGACTTATACTCCGGCAGGCTGGAACATGCGAAAGAGCTGTTTGGTAATGATCTCTTTGTTACAAATGACTATAGAAAAATTCTGGAGAGAAAAGATATAGACGCTGTAATAATTGCACCAGGCGATCACTATCACGCAAGAATTGCAAAAGATGCTTTAAAAAAAGGGAAGCACGTGTACTGCGAAAAACCGATGGTGCATTATATTGATGAGGGGCTCAGTGTAATAGCAGCACAAAAGGCAAGTAACAAAGTTTTCCAGGTGGGAAGCCAGCGTGTAAGCAGTGTTGTCTATGCAAAGGCGCGGGAACTTTATAAATCAGGTGAAATAGGAAATCTTAATATGGTAAATGCGATTTACGATCGCCAGGATGCATTAGGCGCATGGGAATATACGATGCCTACCGACGCATCAACTGAAACAGTTGACTGGGACAAGTATATTGCTGGCATGCCTAAAATTCCATACGATCCGAAGAAATTTTTTTGGTGGCGTAACTATCGCGAATTTGGAACCGGTGTTGCAGGCGATCTCTTTGTTCACCTGCTTTCCGGAACGCATGTTATCACCGGTTCAAAGGGACCTTCTACTATTTTCGCTTCCGGGCAATTGTGTTACTGGAAAGACGGCCGAAATGTTCCGGATGTAATGACGGGCATTATGCGGTATCCTGAAACGCCCGAACATCCACCTTTTCAATTAACACTGCAGGTAAATTTTGTAAGCGGTACCGGTGGCTCGGAAGTGATTCGCTTTGTGGGCGATGAAGGAACGATTGATATAAACGGTGATGGCCTCACTGTTCACCATAGCATTATGTCCGAAGCCCCTGGCATTGGAGGTTGGGATTCTTTATCAACTTACCCTAAAGCTATGCAGGCAAACCTTTTGCAAAAGTATAATGAAAAATATACCGCCGAACAAAAGAGAAGACCGAAAAAACCTGATATTGTTTACAAAGAACCTGAAGGATATGACGAGCACCTGGAGCACCATACAAACTTTTTTGAAAGTGTAAGGACTGGCAAGCCTGTTGTTGAGGATGCAGTGTTTGGCTTCAGGGCTGCAGCGCCTTGTCTTGCTTGTAACGAAAGCCACTTTTCAAAGAAAATAATTCATTGGGATCCGGAGAACATGAAAGTTATCGCTGGCTGATATAACGGTTGATTTTGCATAACAAAATATATGATGACTCAGATTAAAATTGCAACGGCTCAATTTGAACACAAGAGTGGGGATAAGGAATATAATTTGCAAACCATAGATGCTCTAAGTAAAAGAGCTGCAGAGCAGGGCGCTGCCGCTGTCGCCTTTCATGAATGCAGCATTACAGGCTATTCATTTGCCCGGCATCTTTCAAAAGAAGGTCTGTGGAAAATAGCTGAATATATCCCTGGTGGCAATAGTGTGAAAAGACTTTCAAAGATAGCTGCAAGGTATGACATTGCTGTTTTAGCGGGTTTGTTTGAAAAAGACGAAGACGATAAAATTTACAAAGCTTATGTATGTGTTGATAAAAATGGCCTCGTTGCGAAGCATCGTAAACTGCATCCTTTTATTCATCCTTCCATAACTCCCGGCAATGGTTACACGGTATTTGATTTGAATGGATGGAAATGCGGTATTCTCATTTGCTATGATAACAACATTGTTGAAAATGTAAGAGCTACAAGCCTGCTGGGAGCAGATATACTCTTTATGCCGCATGTTACTATGTGCACGCCTTCGCCGCGGCCGGGAGCTGGTTTTGTAGATCCTGTATTATGGCAAAACAGAGATATTGATCCTACGTCGCTACGAATTGAATTTGATGGAATGAAAGGAAGAGCCTGGCTCATGAAGTGGCTTCCGTCG
The DNA here is from genome assembly GCA_038251675.1 of Chitinophagales bacterium. Taxonomy (GTDB): domain Bacteria; phylum Bacteroidota; class Bacteroidia; order Chitinophagales; family Chitinophagaceae; genus Ginsengibacter. The sequence goes on from JBBSBD010000041.1 coordinate 14,781, forward strand.
CGGGCTTATGATAATGCTTTGTATGCCGTTTTTTCTAATGCGATTGGCATGGATGATGACCAGCTCAAAAATGGCTGTTCAATGATTGTGGACCCTTTTGGCGATATAATAGCCGAATGCAGGAGCCTCGGAAACGATGTAGTGACGGCGACTTTTGATAAAGAAAAGATAAGTAATGCCGGAGGATCGAGGTATAAAAGTGCCAGAAGGCCGGAACTTTATGCAAAGATCATCAGCGAGCCTCATGAAGCAGAGCAAAAAGTTGCGTGGCTTAAAGTTGAGGAGCATACATTTGAATGAAATATCGAACGAATTAGTGCAACAAGTAACACACGATTTTTCTCTACATCTAAAAAACATAATATGAAATTATCAAGAAGGAAATTTCTCGTGAGCGGTTCCCTCTCGGTAGCGGGCGCCATTCTTCTTCCTAAAAATATTTTTGCAAATACTACCGCTGCTTCCACAATAATGGGGATACAATTGTATTCAGTGAGGGATGACATGGAGAAAGATCCGATGGGCACCATGAAGCAATTGGCAGCAATGGGATATAAAAATGTTGAACATGCAGACTATGTTAATGGAAAATTTTATGGCTACGCCCCAACAGAATTTAAGAAGGTGCTGGATGATCTTGGATTAAAAATGCCGAGTGGGCACACTGTGATGAATGCCAGCCATTGGGACGCTGCAAATAATGATTTTACTGATGTGTGGAAACAAACTGTAGCCGATGCTGCCACTGTCGGCCAGCTTTATGTAATTAGCCCCTGGCTTGATGAAGGCCTTCGTAAAAACTATGATGATCTTTTGGGTTTTCTTGATGTCTTTAATAAATGTGGAGAATTATGCAAGAAATCAGGGCTAAAATTTGGCTACCACAATCATGATTTTGAATTCAAATATTCTTTGAATGGCAAACAGATCTATGATATTATTTTGGAGAAAACTGATCCTGAACTGGTGCTTCAGCAAATAGATATTGGCAATATGTATGGAGCTGGTGGACGTGCTTTAGAAATAATAAGAAAATATCCCGGCAGATTCGAAAGTATGCACGTAAAAGATGAGATTAAGGCAGCAGGTAAAGGAGAAATGAATGATAACTATGAAAGTACGATTTTAGGTAAAGGTATTTTGCCAGTAAAACAAATTGTTGACCTTGCTAAAAAATCAGGGGGGACTACAGAATTTATAATCGAGCAGGAATCTTACCAGGACAAGACTCCAATTTCATGCGCTGAAGAGGATTTTAAGATTATGAAAAAATGGGGGTTTTAATTTAGCCTTCACTTATTTTATTGTTGAAAAATTAAATAAATAAATTGTATTGAAAATAGGTAGCCGGGGCATTTATTGTTTCATTCTGTGTTTTTTTCTAAGCCTTTTCTTTGACTGTATTTCTGTTGTATTCGCGCAAAAAAAGAACGAATCGTTTCAGTTGCATATCCATAGAGCAAATATCCCCATAAAAGTGGATGGAGTAATGGATGACGCAGCCTGGCAAGAAGCTGAAGCAACTTCCACCTTTTTTATGGTGCTTCCCATGGATACATCTTTGGCCACTGTGAAAACAGAAGTAAAAATGTGTTATGATGATAAGAATCTTTACCTCATAGCAACTTGTTATACGCCTGCTAAAGGACCATATTTTGTTGAATCATTAAGACGCGATTTTAACTTTGGGAAGAATGATAATTTCCTTTTGTTTATGGATCCTTTCAATGATCTTACCAATGGATTTTCTTTTGGTGCGAATGCTGCGGGTGCTCAGTGGGATGGCACAATGTACAACGGCGGCAGCGTCGATCTCAACTGGGACAATAAATGGAACTCCAAAGTAAAAAATTATGGTGACAAATGGATTTTTGAAATGGCGTTACCATTTTCAAGCATCCGGTATAAGCAAGGTGTAACAAGCTGGGGTATAAATTTCAGTCGCAATGATTTGAGAGCACCTGAAAAAAGTTCCTGGGCACCTATGCCACGGCAATTTCCTACGGCCTCGCTGGCTTATACAGGCAATATTATTTGGGACGAACCACCGCCTGCTTCAGGTGCCAACATTTCTTTGATTCCATATGTATTGGGTGGAGTGAATAAAAACCAGGAGAACCATACTGCCTCCAAATTCCGTAATGATGTTGGTCTTGATGCGAAAATTGCTATAAGTACAGCGGTGAATTTAGACCTCACCGTAAACCCTGATTTTTCACAGGTTGAAATAGACCAGCAGGTAACCAACCTCGATAGGTTCGAATTATTTTTTCCTGAAAAGAGACAATTTTTTTTAGAAAATGGCGACCTGTTTGCAAACTTTGGTTATGCTTCAATCCGTCCATTTTTTTCAAGAAGGATTGGATTGAATGCACCTATAAATTTTGGGGCAAGAGTGAGCGGCAAGCCGGGTAAAAACTGGAGAATAGGCGCTATGGACATGCAGACTGGATACGTTGGAGAAACCGGTTTACCAGTTCAGAATTTTGTAGTGGCTTCTGTACAGCGTCGTGTTTTTTCACGATCTAATATTGGATTTATTTTTATTAATAAACAATCTATAAACTATAAGGCTGGGGCTGATTCGGGGAAACCTGTTTATTCAAATTACAACAGGAATGTAGGACTTGAATATAACCTCGCATCGTCAAATAATTTTTGGACAGGTAAAGTAATGTTTTTAAAATCTTTTACACCGGGATCGCACGGGAAAGATTTTGTACATGCTGCGCATCTTCAATACAGCAGCCGGCGCTGGCTTTTATACTGGCAACACGAATATGTAGGGAAAAATTATAACGCCGAAGTGGGTTATGTACCACGCAACGCATATATAAAAATAAATCCGCAGGCTGCTTATTTATTTTTTCCATCCGGTGGAAAAATTTTATCGCATGGGCCGAAATTGTATTATACCTTATATAACAATGAATCGTTAAGGAGAACCGATGATGAAGCATATCTTGCTTATAATTTTAATCTTCGGAGCCAGGCCACTTTCGATGTGTGGGTAGCCCATGATTACGTGCAACTTCAACGGCCGTTCGATCCAACTAATTTTAATAAAGATACTTTAGCGCGTGGTACAAAACATCGCTGGGAGGCCTGGGGAACCGATTTTGTTTCAAAGCCAAAAAGTCTGCTGACTTATGCTTTCTCAGCAAGATTTGGTGGTTACTATGCAAACGGAAGTCGTTACAATCTTACTGCCAGCGTAGGATATCGTTTTCAACCTTATGTGAGCCTTGCGATTAATGCCTCATACAATAATATAAAATTGCCTGCTCCCTGGAACATAACAAAATTCTGGCTCATTGGGCCACGGATCGATGTAACAATGACTAATAAATTATTTTTCACAACATTCATACAGTACAATGAGCAGTTAAACAATATAAATCTCAATACAAGATTTCAATGGAGGTATAAGCCAGCTTCTGATTTGTTTATTGTTTATACAGACAACTATTTGCCTTATCCTTTTACCGTTCGTAACAGGGCCGTTTTATTAAAGTTTACTTATTGGTGGAATGTGAAAGTGGGAAATAAAAGTAATGACATATCATTATAATTAAAGCAACCTCCGAAATCATTCATGTTTGAAACAGAAGAGGATAAAATTACATTTCCAGACTTAAGCCTCCATAATCAATTTATGGTCTTCAGCAAGCCTGTAGTATTAAGAGCTATCTAATTAAAATGTAAGTAGTTATTTAAACAATTTTTAGTTTATCACGTAAGCTAAAAGCAGAAGCCCTGCAGCTTCTAAAATTGTAATCCAAATAATTCCCTTATAAGCAATTTTTTCTTCTAATGTGTTTGTCATCTGATTAAATTTTACTTCTAAAACAACAACAACCATGCTATCATTCAAATTAAAAACATAAATGACAATACATTGACAGTTGAACTGAGTTTTTAATTTTTATCATGTAATCTTTGCTGTTAGTCTATTCAATACCATCAACATTCATAAATCACCGGATTTTGATCATACCTTTTTTAAAATGTTTATTTTTATATTAAATAGTTTTTTATGCCAAAAGACCTTAGTAAGATACACGAACAGGTAACCGGTTTATTTCCATGGCCGCAAACTAAAAACGATTGGGACAAATACCGGCTCACCGAAGACCAGGTGGATTTTTTTAATGAGAATGGGTACCTGCCTGGCATTAAAATGTTGAATGAAGAACAGGTTAATTTTTTGAGAACCGAACTTGCGGAATTAGTAGATCCTTCACATGAAGGCAATTCGCTTTTTTACGAATACAACAGTAACGAATCTACAGATCCGCAAACAATATTGTTTCATGCACTGGGTGAATGGAGAATCACCCCCGGTTTTCATGATGTGTTGTGGAATCCGGCATTTGTAATGGCGGCAAGCCAGTTGCTTGGCAACAAGGCTGTACGCTTTTGGCATGACCAGGTATTTTACAAGCCTGCAAAAAAAGGCGGCGTTGTGGCATGGCACCAGGATTATTCCTACTGGACTAGGACAAAACCTATGGAGCACATTACATGCTGGGTTGCTCTGGATGATGCTACTATTGAAAACGGTTGCCTCAATTATATTGCCGGCAGTCATAAATGGGGCTTATTGCCAAAGCCTGTAATTGCAGGAGAGTTGCACGGCATAAAGGATTTTTTGAATGACGAACAAAAAAAGCAATTTGATAATCCACAACCCGCACCAGTAAAAGCAGGCGAAGCCATTTTTCATCATCCACTTGCGTTGCATGGCTCGGGAGAAAATAAAAGTAGTAATTCCCGCCGCGCATTTGTTATTAATGCATTTGCAGATGGCGTGATTTCGGATAGTAATGAGCCACTTTTAAGCGGTGTGCCTGTGGTGCAAAAGGGCGATAAAATGGAGGGGCAATTTTTTCCTTTATTGTTTGATGGAGCGCAGAAAAATTGAATTTAAAAATTGATATTGCAATATGATTGTAGCGTTGCAGATCATCATATTAACACACGTTAATAATGTTGGAATTATTAAATAACATATTGAATTACTTTTAATAAATTTTTTTTCAACTACACTTTAAAATTGCATGCAACCAACAACAACCGCTCCCGATTCTCCTATCGCGCAAGAAAATCCAATTCCATCAGAAAACAATTTTACCAGCCGACGCCTTTATTCTTTAGATGCACTGCGTGGCTTTGATATGTTCTGGATTATGGGCGCCGAAGAAATTTTTCATGGAATGGCAAAGGCTACCAACGCACCTTTCTGGACTGTTATTGCAAACCAGTTTACACATCCGGACTGGAATGGATTTCATTTCTACGACCTTATTTTTCCATTGTTTCTTTTTATAGCAGGTGTTGCTACTCCTTATTCAGTTGGAAGAGAATTACAAAAAGGAAAAACTAAAAACCAGGTCTTATGGAGAGTAGTAAAACGTGGATTGATCTTAGTGCTTTTAGGCGTTATTTATAATAACGGCTTACAATTAAAACCTTTAGCTGACATCCGATTTGGAAGTGTTTTAGGAAGAATAGGGTTGGCTTATATGTTTGCTAACATTATTTATATTTATTCAAGCAGGACTGCGCAAATTATATGGTTTTGCGCATTGCTTATTGGTTATTGGTTGTTGCTGAAATTTACATCTGCACCGGGTTTCCCTATGGGCGACCTTACCATGGAAGGGAATTTTGCTTCCTACATTGATCGGAGCATTTTGCCAGGTAAACTTTATTTAATTATTCACGATCCTGAAGGCTTGATGTCCACCATACCGGCAATAGGTACCGGGCTGCTGGGAATACTTACCGGCAGCTATTTAAAAAACAAGGATATTAATGGGGGGAAAAAGGCGATGAATATGGCGATACTTGGAATTGTCTTCATAGGACTGGCATTACTTTGGAATTTTGATTTCCCGATCAATAAAAACCTCTGGACAAGTTCGTTTGTTTTAACGGTTGGTGGAATAAGCTTAGTGCTGCTCTCTATTTTTTATTATATCATAGATGTGTTGGGTTACAGGCGTTGGTCATTTTTCTTTAGAGTTATTGGTATGAATTCGATATTAATTTATATGTCCGGAAGATTTATCGATTGGGAATATTCGACCAATGGATTTTTTAAATGGCTGGGACAATGGATAGGTACTCCATTTGGTGCAGTAGCAATGGCCATTTGTTTTGTGATGGTAAAATGGGCATTCCTGTATTTTATGTATAAGAAGAAAGTGTTTTTAAGGGTTTAGTTTTAACACACGAATTATAATACACGAATTGCACGAATTAAGACTAACTAACAGTTTCGGTAAGTATTCTCAGTTATTATTAAACAATTTCTACACCTGTGAATCAACAACCTAAATTATTCATGCTCTTATTGGGATGCAAACCTGCAGGAAGGCATACGGAGCAACACGATATTTTTTTTGCCATAGCTTCCTGCCTTGCCGATGTTATTCCATCTATAATAGAATTCTGGGTTGAAGCGGAGGGAGATATCCATGTGGATGCATGGAGAGAAGTGAAGAATGTAGATGGTTATAGAATCGAAATTGCAGGCAACGATTTCGCTGTGCCGTTGGAAAATAAAAATCGCCTCTACTTCATAAACCTCGGTGGTTATAAAGAGAATGAATTTGAAGAGTTTCATTACAGGATGATTATTGTGGCACCGGAAAAAGGCGATGCCATAAGACAATCCAAACAAACTGCATTCTATAAACACACAGGCTTTAAAGGTGCAACGTCACACGTAGATGATAAATATGGAATTGATGTGGATGATGTGTATGCAATCGAAGACATTCTTCCAGAAGAAATTAAAAAGAAATACCGCATTCATATTTCGCAAGAGAACCATGGCGAAGAAGATGAATTGCACCTTGGCTATTTCACCATGGAAAAATTAAAATTATTATAGCATGCCATCAGAAACAAACAATAACAAAAGGGATAGAAGAATATTTAAAAAAATGGTTACTATATTTTTTCTTATTTTATTTCTTCCACTTTTATGCATATCGCAAAATCGGAATGATAATCTTATCGTATCCAAAGGAATTGGTTTTAATCAAATTGTCGAAATACTATTAGATAATGGTTATAACATTGATAAAATTGACAGCAATTATAAAACTCTAAAAACAGAATATAAAAAACTTTGTAGCGACTGCATTCCTGAAATAATGCTTGAAGTGAGAGTAAAAGATAGTATTGCCTTTATGAAAGGTAAATGGAGAAGTAACGGAGGGTTAATAGGAAATGTACTTTCAGGTAATAATGATTATATGTACTTTGATATTATGAATGAAAAGCAAAAGGTACCTAAACAATGCTTTTCGGAAATGGATAAAATTGCAAAACTTTTTTCCAATGATATAACCTATAGTAAACAATAAATTGAATCATAAATTCAAGATCGAGATAATATTTTAATTGAAGTATTATTAAAACAATCAAACTGCTTTTCATTAGCTTAACAATGAGTTTATTTCCAGATACAGAACATTTTTCTACAGGCGTTCCTGGCAAAATCATTTATACACTCCCGGATGCAGATTTGTTATTGATCGAAAATTTTTTTTCTAAAGAAGAGTCGGATGTACTTTATGAAAAACTGATGAAAAATATTAACTGGATGGAAACAAAGATCACAGTTTATGGCAAAGAGCATGACACACCAAGGCTTACTGCGTGGTATGGAGATGCAGGTAAAGATTACACATATTCAGGCCTTAAGATGGACCCATTTCCGTGGAATCAAGATTTGCTTTTTATAAAGGAAAAAATAGATCATGAGGCCGGTGTTAATTTCAACAGCGTTTTGCTTAATTTATACAGATCAGGAAAGGATAGCGTTGGATGGCACCGGGATAATGAAAAAGAATTCGGAACGAACCCTGTGATAGCTTCTGTGAGTTTTGGTGAGACAAGACCATTTCATTTAAAACACAAATTTAAAAAGGATATGGACAAAGTGATAATTCCACTAACACATGGATCGCTATTAATAATGAAAGGGAAGACACAACATTACTGGGAACACCAGATTCCAAAGACAGCAAAAGATATAAGTCCGAGGATCAATCTCACTTTTAGAATAATCAAAAGCTTATAGATGTCAAGCCACTTTGAGTGGCCTGACACCTTTTGATCTAAGCTTACATCCCCCATTAAAATGTTTTTGCAATTCTTAATTTTTTATTAACTGGCGTATAATACTAATTCCTCCACCAGATACTCTCAGTTGATAAATTCCTGGTGTAACTGCATTTGGAAACTCTATACCCTCAGTTGCTGAACCACCTTCATGGTGCATCATTTTAGTTGCTACCTGCTGACCAAGCTTGTTAGTAAGGCTTATGAAATAATTCCCTTTTTGCAGATTGACCTGTATAGAAACAATATTTCCAATAACAGGATTAGGACTAATGGTTACGGTATGTGCAGGACTACTATTAATGTTTACTTTTAATATCCGACTATACGTTATCTGACTAGCTTCAATAATTTTTATCCTGTAAAAGCTTACTCCGCTGAACGGATTGGGATCAAAGAGGCTATATTTAATAAGGACATTGCTATTACCTTTTGCCTGCACACTTCCCAGTTTTATAAATTGCTGTCCGTTTTGTGATCGCTCTATTTCATACCTGTCTATATTTATTTCCTGCTGTGCTGTCCATTCTATTTTCACTCCTGCATTCTGTTGGTATGCTTTAATGTCTGTAAGTGTAACAGGTAATGCAGAAAGATCTATTTGAAAAACGGAGACTGAGCCAGAAGCACTGTTAGCTGCGGCAATTTCAGGAATTCCATCTCCATCCACATCACCTATCGCAACGGAAACAGGACTGGTAGCAGTAGTAAAATCAACTTTTGCATCAGTGCTTATAGATCCTGAAGTTGAAGTGTTCCTGATGACCGATACACTATAAGGAGATGTGTTATTAGTTGTAACAAAGTCTGGCTTGCCATCTCCATCCAGGTCGCCGATTGCAACAGAGCGTGGAGTAGTTCCTGTGGTAAAGTCAACTTTAGGGGCAATACTAATACTGCCTGGTGAAGAAGTATTGCGCATCACTGAAATTGTATTAGAATTATTATTAGCAACCACCAAATCTGTTTTACCATCACCATCCACATCCCCGGCAGCAACAGAGCGTGGAGTGGTTCCGGCGGTGAAATCAACTTTAGCGGCAACGCTTATACTTCCCGAAGTAGAAGTATTGCGCAGTATCGATATATTATTGGAGTTTTGATTCGCGGTTATAACGTCGGCCTTTCCATCTCCATCCACATCAGCGATGGCAATACCGTACTGAGTTGTACCTGTCGCAAAATCTACTTTGGCGGCAAATGAAGAAGCATCAATACTTCCGGCAGTAGTGGTGTTTCGAAAAACTGAAATAGTGCTCGACCCTGCGTTAGCAACTACTATATCTGGTTTGCCATCACCATCCACATCACCGATCGCAACAGAAGTAGGAAAAGAACCTGTAGCAAAATCTACTTTAGCCGTGGCACTGATATTCCCTGAAGTGGAAGTATTGCGAAGCACTGATATAGTTGCAGAACCTGAATTAGCAATCACCATGTCAGGCTTGCCATCTCCATCTACATCACATGTTGCAACTGAATAAGGAGTACTACCCGGAATTAAATCCACTTTAGCGGCAAATGAAGAAGCAACGATACTGCCGGTAGTGGAAATATTGCGCAGTATTGATACCGCATTATTTTGAGTAGCAACAACAAGATCCGCCTTGCCATCTCCATCGATATCACTGTAAGTGACGGAAAAGGGAGTAACGTTCGTTGTGAAATCAACTTTTGATTTATAAAAGTTAGCAGGGATACCTGTACCAAAGGGATTTGTAAAAGTGGTTATAAATGGCTCGGATGAATAAGCAGTAAGGTGTGTAACGTTATTCAATACAGATATGGGTTTATAGGTTGCCCCTGCAGGTACAGTTACCGTAAGGCTGGTAGCCGAAGCTGATGTTAGCGTTGCCTGTACTGCGCCAAAATATACGATGTTATTAGCAGGTACAGCATTAAAATTTGTGCCTGTTATAATTACGCTTGTTCCTGTCGGCCCGCTGGAAGGAGTGAAAGAAGTGATGGTTGGCTGAGCTGTTATTTTCATAGTAACAAAGAGAAAAATTACGGTTACTGTTCTACAAATTGCAGGTAGATATTTAGACATGTCTTTAGGTTCTAAAAAATCCGGTTTAATAATTAAATGACTATTAAAAAAATAAAGAGAGGTTCACCCGGTGTATTTAATGATGATAATATTTAAGAAAGAATTATTTTTTTTAATCAATGCCAAAAGCAAAAATTGTGATGCCGCCATCCATACTTCCCATATTTTGGTTTATGGTAAATGCATACTCTCCTTTTTCCAAAGGTTTATCAACCGCCAGTTCCCAATAGCCCTTTAATTTTCTTAACACTGAAAGTGTATTTATCGCTTGACTTAGGTTTTTTACTCGCAAATGGAATAGCACCGATGCTCTTTTGCATTAATATTTTTCTTTCACCTTTTTCATTTTCAACTTTATAAAATGAAATTGATTTTGAAGGATCATTCATGCTGGCGGACATTCCAGCAACCATAGAAGGATCCACGCCATGGGCTCTCATGATTGAATCTGTTTGCAGTGAAGAGGAACGTGCATTACCCGAGGTGGTATAAATAAATGCGAGATCTCCCGGATGTAAGCGGACAGGTGATTTTACACCTTCTATAACATAACCATATTCAAAACCACCAAAGCCACCCAACTTTGTTTTCGTTTCCACTTTGGAAGTATTTTTTTCTAATCGCACTGCTGTAATGGTGTTGTCTTTTTCCAGGTAAGACACTTCATTATTAAATTCAGGATCGAGATAAACCTGTGCATGTATTACAAATGCACTGTATAAAAAACAAACTATTGCCAGGATACATTTTTTCATTGCTCTGGCTTTTTTGATGGAGCAGGTTTTTTACCAAACCGCCAGCCAACGAATATTTGAAATACATTATTTTTTACATTCACTTTTGGAATAAAAGAAGGTGGCGTACCGGATGAATAGCTTGTTGAATCCTGGAATACATTTCCTAAGCTGATATTCACTCTTGCGCCAATTAGCAATCCACTTACAGGATGTATCTCAATACCGCCACCATATCCGTAATCAAACTTGTTATAAAAATCCAGGAGCTTGCTACCGCTGCTTGCTGCCTGCCCGGAACTACTGTCCACTTTTGCATTAATTAGAAAAGCCATTTGGCCGCCTAATTGAATTTGAAAATATTTGGTGATATTCAAAACCATGTACTGCGGTATCATGATGTAATCCAGATTTACATTACCGGTATTTGTGTTAGTCTTATAATTGTAACCTTGCCGTGAAAATATCAGTTCTGTTCTCGAACCCAATATACCTTTAGAAGAGGGCGCTAAAAAAATACCGGCGTGAAAGCCCGTACTGCTGCTGTTGTTAATAGATGAAGCTTTGGTAACATTTGCAAAGTTGAGGCCTGCTTTTATACCGATTTGAGCGCTTATACAACATGGTGATATAAGCAGCAGGCAAAAGATTATTTGTTTCATTTTATTTTTTTTAAGGGAGTACATATTTAAGATGCTATACAAGAAAAAAAATTATCTATAGTGGAATTACCTTGACTATAATGGTTGCCGGGCTTGTGTTGCCTATCGTAAGGTCCGGGCCGGTATTTGTTTTCGTAAAACTTACAACGGCCCCTATACCAGTGCCTGGTGTAAATATTTTCATGCTTCCATCAATGTATAAAAGAGGCAACTCTCCTGACGCAACAGTATTTTTAAATCCGCCGCAAAAAGTTTGAAAACTACCTCCTGAAGTGACCAAGCCACCCCCGCCTAATGGCGCTATCGAGGTACTCATTTCACCATGGTCGCATCCAACATAATTTGCTGTTGATATATTCATCGTAAAAGAAACCGTTATGATAGAGTTCACATACACCGTAACTGGCACGTTGACATTATATGTAGTTGATGCATTTGTTAGTACCACTGAATTTATGTGCGCCTGGTAATATTGTGTTTTAAAAGCATTGGGGTTTATCGCATTTGTCCAGGTAGCCGCACTACCGCCTCCATTCGATTGCAAAACTTCGCCGGGATTTCCAACGTTGCCATTAACTGCAAAAGCTCCATTTGGTTTAAATGCAAAGCGTTCATTAAAAGTTCCGGCAGCATCATACCCAAAAGCAACATCAGCATTCGGGTTGTCAGAATAAATTTGCAGGCGATTACCTGCAACGGCAAGGCCAACATCGCCTGTAGCACCGGGGTACAGCGTAATTTTTTTTCCTAATGAAGGAGGAAAACCAAGCGGGGCATTTGGAGAAAGAGTGCCGATACCAACATTGCCACCCTGTGCAATTGCAAAACGGGGAGTTCCAAAACCTCCTGTTCCGCCATCTTCACTAATACCAAATGTTCCCACATTAATGCCATTTAAAATACCTACAGTCCATGATTTAGAGATAGCCATTGTTTTATTGAACTGAATTTTTGGGCCATCAGAATTACCAATAACGTTTTGGTTAACTAATAGTGCTGTTCCATAAGCAGATGCTCCGTTATGTATTATTTCTAACTTAGAGGAAGGTGTAATAGTTCCAATACCTACATTGCCGGCAAAATACCCATTGCCATTAGCCCAGTCTGTAAAAAAAGAAGGAAAGCCCAATTGATTGCGGTATTCTAATTGCGTACCGTTAGAATACAAACCTTCTGATGATGCTGAATGTTTTATTATGTATTGCGGAGTTGGCACAAAAAGGTTGGAGTTACTCCAGGTAATTTTTCCGGTAGTGGAATCGTAGGTAATAAAATTATTATTGCCACCCGAACGAAAGTTTCCTTTTACATCTAAAGTTGTTTGGGGTGTGGTAGTACCAATGCCTACATTTTGGGAAATGCTTTTTTGTGTAACAAAAATTGAAATAATGATCAATGTTGAAAATATTCTCATGATGCTTATTTGTATTTTTAAAAAATATGTTTCTGCAATTTTTTTAGGTATTTAAAAGTGTATAACTGGGAATACAAAAAGGATGGCGCCTTTTATTTGCAATGTTTTTTTAATGAAGAAAAATTGAGAAACCAGGAGCTCTTTATGCATTGATATATGGTAACCTTGTTATTGTTTTATAAATTTCTTTACGGCTGTATCATTACCCTTTTTAATAGCCATGTAATAAATACCTTTTGGTAAGTTGGATATATCAATGCTAAGTTCGTGTTGACTACCACTGATTTTGCCGGTTTGCTGCTTTACTATTTTTCCTGCTGCATCCTGCACTTGCCATACCATGAAATCATTTTGTGTAAAAGCTCCTGTTACATGTAAAACATTTTGGGCAGGATTGGGGGAAATAGTAACCTGGTCTTTGTCTATAGAATTTATTTGCACGGCCACTATGCTGCTGTACTTAAATTTTCCATCAAAGTCGGTTTGCTTCAAGCGATAGTAAGATGTACCGGGATAGGGGGTTTTATCAATGGCTTGATAATGCAAAGGGAGATTACTGTTTCCTACTCCTTTTGCTATAGCTAACTTTTCAAAGCTTATTGCATCTTTTGAATGCTCGACCGTAAAATAATTGTTGTTTAACTCTGAGGTTGTAGTCCAGGATATAGCAACTGTTTTTTTATCTTTTACAATTGCCTCAAAATTGAGAAGCCCTATAGGCAGTGTGCTGTTGCTGAGTTTAGATATAAAAATATCATCAACGCCTGCGGAGGCAAGATTATACATGCCTGCACCGGGATCAAAGTCTGCTGTGCCGCCAAAGTATCCTGTAGTGTAAACGCTTTCGTTGGCATCCACTGCGATTGATAAAGCATAACCATAACTTGCCCCGCTCAACTGTCTTGCCCAAAGAAAATTTCCGGAGGCATCAAGCTTGGAAACAAAAATATCAACATCAGAAGTACCACCTGTTGAGCTAAGATTATAAGTTCCGCTTCCCGGATCGAAGTCTGCCGTACCAAAAAAGTATCCTGTAGTATATACATTTCCACTTGCATCTGTAGTAATTGAGTAAGCCTCATCAACCAAAGTGCCGCCCATTTGTTTTGCCCATAAAAAATTCCCTGAAGCGTCTAACTTAGAAACAAAAATATCAACAGCTCCCACGCTGGTTAGGTTATAAGTTCCGGGGCCAGGGTCAAAGTCGGCTGTGCCTGGAAAGTATCCGGTAGTATAAACATTTCCGCCGGCATCTGTAGCAATTGAATAGCCAAAGTCATTCAGAGATGATCCTGTTACATGTGGGCCTCCTAATTGCTTTGCCCAAACGAAATTCCCTGAGGCATCTAATTTAGAAATAAAAATATCATAGTTCTTATAGTTTGCATCATCAATAGGAGTCATGTTAAAACTTCCCGGTCCAGGATCAAAGTCGGCAGTGCCGTAAAAATTTCCTGTTGTATAAACATTTCCGCTCGCATCTACAGTAACGGCGTAAGCATCATCGTTAGATATTCCCCCTAATTGTTTTGCCCAAACAAAATTGCCCGAAGCATCTAATTTGGAAATAAAAACATCAGGACTTAAATCGTAGCCGGAAGTCAGATTAAATATTGCCGGGCCTGGGTCAAAGTCGGTTGTGCCATAAAAATCTCCGGCGATGTAAACATTGCCGCTTGCATCAACTGCAATAGAGCGGCCCTGGTCGTAATTACTTGTTCCACCTAATTTTTTTGCCCAAACAAAATTGCCCGAAGCATCCAGCTTTGATACAAAAATGGCATAAGCGCCACCTGATGTCATAGTAAAGGTTCCTGCACCGGGATCAAAATCAGAAGTACCGGAAAATATCCCTGTTGTATATACATTTCCGCCTACATCCACTGCTATTGAATAACCCATATCATCAGTGCTTCCCCCCATTTGTACTGCCCAGATAAAATTGCCGGAGGCGTCTGATTTAGAAATAAAAATATCATTATGTGCAGGAGAACTCAGATTAAAAATTCCTGCACCCGGATCAAAATCGGCCGTACCGCGAAATTCACCGGTTGTGTAAACATTTCCGGCGGCATCAACAGCTATGGAGCGGCCATGATCATAATCTGTTCCGCCCATTTGTTTTGCCCAAACAAAGTTTTGGGAATTTGCATGATTGCTTAAAAAAGCAAGAATCCATAGTAGAGTAATTGCGTGTAATTTTCTTTTCATCCTTTTGAGGTTTATATTTTTTACTCACCTTGTTTAAAAAAGAATGATCAAATTTAATCGGGCAAAAAATTAAATCCATCACCCGAAACAGTGATTCTTACTGAATTTGAAAGAATCACCCGAAACAGGTATTTTAAAGCGATTGTTTGATTTTATGAAAGAGAATAATAACCTTTATGAAGGGTAATGACTTTTATTTAGCTCATGATATTCTTAAAGCCATATTACTTTTATTTGCTGACAGCGATGCTTTTTTGTAATTCTTCTTATGCCCAAAACATACCAGATAGTTTATTGCATAAATTAGATAATGCCCAAAATGATTCAATAAAAGCACGCACCATACTTGACATCGGTGAAGCTATTGAAGCAGCATATCCTGAAAAAAGTTTAGCTTATTATCAGCAGGCGCTGGGGTTGAGTAAACAAATAAAAAATAACCGGCTGATATTATCATCAACAGTGGACGTGGGTATTGCTTATATTGAAAGCAACGATTTGGATAAAGCCCTCGCTTATCTTCTTACAGCGATTCCTGTAGCAAAACAGGTAAATGATACAGGTAAGATAGCAGCTGTGCTCTGTAATATTGGAAATGTGCACCTGCATAAAAAAGATCCTGTAAAGGCAATAAGCTATTATTTGCAGGCTACAGGTTTGCTTGAAAAAACCCGCGATAAAACCCGGCTGCCGGCACTGTATGCTAACATATGCTCTTTGCTTAATGATCAAAAAGAATTTAATAGAGCGATTGAATATGGGAATAGAGCATCGGAACTGGCGGAACAAACAGATGATTATTACGCAGCAGCAGATGCATTGATAAATCTTTCCAATTCATACGGCTATCTTAAAAACTTGCAAAAGCAATATACATTATTACAAAAGGCATTGCCGCTTGCAATAAAGAATAATGATCCTGAGCAGATAGCTACTGTTTATAATAATATTGGAGATTATTATTACCAGGAAAAACAATATCAATTTTCGCTAAATAATTATCTTGAATGTCATAGCTATGTACTGCAAATGGGAAATAAATACCATCTGTGTACATCCTTTTCCATGCTGGCACTACTATATAATAAGCTTAATCAAAATGATAAAGCACTTCAATATATTATAGAGGCAGAAAAATTAGCAGATTCAGTAGGCGCAAGGGCTAATACGAAGGAAATCTATCTTACAAGAGCCGAGATAGAAGAACAGCGTGGTAACTTTAAAATAGCTTATGATTATTTATATAAATCTTCTGAAATAAAAGATTCACTTTTTAAGGTTGAAACCAGTGAAAAGGTTGCTGATATAGAAGCAAGATATCAGAATGAAAAAAAACAAAAGGAAATTTTACAGTTAGAAAAAGATAAACAAATACAAAATCTTTCTATCAGGCAAAAGTCAACTTTAAACTATTTTTTATTTGGCTCTATTGCTGCATTATTAATTGTTGGTTTCTCAGGTTATAGAAATTTTCGTCATCGCCAGCAACTTGCAAAGCAACGGGAAGAGCTGCATCAGCAGCAAATCCGCGAATTGGAAAAAGACAAACAATTGGTAGCGGTGGATTCCATGCTCAAAGGGCAGGAAGAAGAAAGAAGCCGCCTCGCAAAAGATTTGCACGATGGATTAGGCGGCTTATTATCAGGCGTAAAATTTTCCTTAAGTAATATGAAAGACAACTTAATTATCACGCCAGATAACATGACGGTTTTTGAACGGTCATTAGATATGATAGATACTTCTATTAAAGAATTAAGAAGAGTAGCCCATAACATGATGCCGGAGATGCTGGTGAAGTTTGGCCTGGATGAAGGTTTAAAAGAATATTGTATCAGCATCAATACAACAAAATTACTTCAAGTAAAATACCAGTCTTTGGGAATGGAAGAGCGGATAGACAAATCAATTGAAATAATTATTTATCGTATTGTTCAGGAATTGCTTAATAATATTATTAAACATGCAGCCGCAACTGATGCATTTGTACAACTCATAAGAGATGGAGCGAGACTTAATGTAGTTGTAGAAGACAATGGTAAAGGGTTTGACACAAACCTTACAGACAATAAAGGAGCGGGCCTCGAAAATGTACGCAGCCGGGTTGACTATTTGAAAGGACAGTTAGATATTCATAGTGAACCCGGCAAAGGCACTTTAGTAAATATTGAATTTAATATATAGGGCATCTCTAAAAACCTAAGTTACGAAGCAATGTTTTAGTAATAAATCTTGTCTGGTATAAAAAACAAAATATGTCAAAAGCAAGAGGATTATTTGACGAGCAATTACGCTTAGAGAAGTTGAGTAAAAAACAAGA
>JBBSBD010000042.1:0-32271 GCA_038251675.1 Chitinophagales bacterium
AAAAAGGGATACCATGTTACCATCGTACAAATTCCGCTGACTTCACTTGCGGATGATGTAGCTGCTACAAACCTTGAATTGGAAAGGCAGGATGGGCCTGTTATTTTGGTCGGGCATTCCTGGGCAGGTACCGTAATCACGCAGGCAGGCGT
Source organism: Chitinophagales bacterium (assembly GCA_038251675.1). GTDB lineage: Bacteria > Bacteroidota > Bacteroidia > Chitinophagales > Chitinophagaceae > Ginsengibacter. Next base: position 153 of record JBBSBD010000042.1, read on the forward strand.
ATCTCCGAAAGTGGTTGGCCTCGTGTATATCGAAGGCTTTCAGCCTGAAGTTGGCGAAACTACTTTGGAGCTTGCATCTTCAGCACCGGCTTTAAAAGAGAATGGCCTTTTGCCCCCGGACGATAACGGTTTAATATACTATTCTAAAGAAAAATTTCACATGGGATTTGCAGGAGACCTGCCAAAAGAAAAAGCTGATTTCATGTATGCTTCGCAAGGGCCTTTTCCTGTAAGTGCTTTCAAAACAGCGGTCACACAAGCTGCCTGGAAAACGAAACCTTCCTGGGCAATTGTATCAACTGGTGATAAGAGCATCAATCCAATAATATTGAGAAGAATGTACAAACGGGCGGGCTCTGTTGTTACAGAAATCAATGCAAGTCATGTGGTTTTTATATCACAACCTGAAAAAGTAGCCAGGGTAATTGAGGCCGCAGCCATGGATTCAGTAAAATGAAATTAGATAAAAGAAGATTCCCAAATGATGGCGAAACAATATTGATAATCCCGGGTCACTATTAACTGATGTAACATGAAAACGATTTATAAATTAATCTTCATAACAATTTTTATGACAAATCTAAATACCCGTTTATTGGCTCAACTATCGGCTAAGGATATACGCGGTGCCGCTCCCGTTGTTGCACTGTCATCAGAGCCGGAAGCTAAGCTGATAGTTGATGCACCATTGCCGGAGCAGTTGGCAAAAGGATTGGTGGTGTTGCAGTACCGTACAGAAAACCTGCATATCGTTCCGGTATTTGGTGCTGCAGCATTGGATGTTTCTCCCCGCATCGGGCACATTCATGTAACGGTGGATGATGCCACATGGCATTGGGCGGATGCAGGCAACGAGCCGTTGATTATTCAGAGTTTAACGGCGGGCCCACATAAGATTTTAATTGAGTTGGCTGATCCCACGCATAAAATTATTGACCGGAAATTGGTAAGTTTTATTGTTGGGGAAACGGCAACAAATAAGCCGGCGCCTAAATAAAGTGGCAAATGATTTAACTACAAAAACCTTACACGTTTACCCGATACCGTTAGTAAGTACGATTTCCGTAAAAATTAAAAAGCGATAACGGTACAACCATATTTAATTCATCAATAAAAAAAATAAAATGAATAACAAGACACATCATCACTTCGTTAAGATTAACGGCGTAGAAATTTTTTACCGCGAAGCTGGCCCCGCTGATGCACCGGTATTGTTGCTGCTGCATGGCTATCCAACTTCATCACACATGTTTCGCAACCTGATCAATGATTTATCAGACAGTTATCATTTAATTGCTTTCGATTATCCGGGCTATGGCCGCAGTGAGCAGCCACCGATCGCTGAGTTTGATTATAGTTTTGAAAACTATGCACGAATTGCAGGATGCCTGATGGACGTGCTTAAAATAAAAAAGTACAGCCTTTATTTAATGGATTATGGAGCACCCGTTGGCTGGACGTTGGCACATAAACATCCGGAACGTGTGCAGACTATTATTGTACAAAATGGATGTTGTTATGAAGAAGGCCTGGAGACATTCTGGGATCCTATCAAAGCACTTTGGAAAGACCGCAATGACCAGGATGCAATTACAAAGTGTCGTGCCTTTCACAGTCCAGAAGGCCTGAAGTGGCAGTACACGCACAGCGTCCCAGACCCAAGTGTAGTAACACCGGACAATTGGGAAATTGATCTCCGGCACCTGCTTCGCCCTGAAAATGATGACATACAAATAGCCATGTTTTACGACTATCGAAATAACGTGAAGCAGTACCCTAGATGGCAGCAATACCTGCGTGATGCCAATCCCGAAATGTTGATCGTATATGGCAAAGACGATGTTATTTTTCCCGGTATTGGCGCTGAAGCTTTCAAAAGAGATGTGAAAAACCTGGAGTTTCACTTATATCCCACAGGTCATTTTGCATTGGAAAGTTTTGGTCATGAAATAACATCTGCCATAAGAGATTTTTTGGACCGCAAAGTAGGAAAAAGAAAAACAAAAGAATTACAGGCAGCAACAGTTTAGGTAGTTTTTATGGCAAATAAAAAGCCCCGGTGGATGCGTGAATTGATATGCCACTACAAAAGATTTTTTTGAAACAACCACTTATTGTCATGTAAAAATTATCGAAAAATTAGTTGGCAAAGCGCACTATAGATTGGTTCCAACTCAAAAATAAATTCATTAATCACAAATTAAATAATAAAAAAATGGAAGTTAAAATAGCAACTACAGAAAGCGACTTACTTAGCAAAGAAAATGAGTCGATCATCCGCAACCTCTACGCAGTAGCGGAAACGCAGGATTCTAAAAAATTCGCACAACTATTTACAGCGGATGGCACCATTAACGACACAGCTGCAGGAGTTATTTACAAAGGCTATGATGGAATAGCTAAAGAAATTGATGTTTATGTAGAAGCATTCCCTGACATGCACCGTGAGCTTTATAGCATGTATGTAGTTGAAGACACTGTGATAGTAGAATTATCGTTGAATGGAACACACAATGGCCCTTTAGTAATGCCTTCAGGTACTATAGCTGCAACAGGTAAAAAGATGCATGCCCCTTGTTGTGATGTTTTTCGCATAAGAGATGGTAAAGTTTTTTCATTCAATTGTTATGCTTCAGGAACTACAATATTGCGTCAATTAGGGGTGCTTTAAAAAGTTCGACAGAATGCCCGACTGGGTATCTTGGTCATATAATCGGAACAACAAAAGCAGACTGTTTAGTCGTAAAGTGAGGTAGAAGAAATAAGAAAATGTGGAAGCATAAAAATGCTGCTTTTTTAATGATGGCAAAAAGTGCCCATGTTGGCACATCAACAGATTAGCGTGGAATGGACTTTTCTTTTTAAAATATATTACAATGGAAAAAACAGGAATAACAAGCGTGGCAAAAAACAATTTATTCACAGCAACATATATCGGAGGCCCTACAGCCATACTCGAGATAGGCGGGCTTCGCTTGATGATAGACCCAACGCTGGACCCCGGCGGCACCGTTTATCATATCCCAAATCTTACAGTGGAAAAAACGAAAGGCCCAGCCACGCTGGACATAGGCCACATTGATGTGGTGCTGTTAAGTCACGACCAGCACTATGACAATTTTGATAACGCCGGCCGGGAGCTGGTAAAAAAAGTGGCAAAAACATTTACAACGGTTAGCGGGGCAGGCAGGCTAAAAGGCACAAGCGTGGGATTGGCAACCTGGCAATCTGATACCATTAAAACGCCTGATGGAACTACTATCGCAATAACATCTACGCCGGCAAGACACGGCCCGGCGGGCATTGAAAAAATACAGGGAGAAGTAACCGGCTTTGTTTTATCGGTGGAAGGAAAAGAAAATTTTGAAATCTATATTACCGGCGATACTACCTATTATGAAGGCGTGGCAGAAGTAGCCAAACGATATGATCCCAAATATCTTTTTCTTTTTGGCGGCGCTTCTCACACAAGGGGGCCGTTCAATGTAAGCATGAGTACTAACGATGCCATGGATACGGCACTTGCTTTTCCTAATGCAATCATAATTCCTTTGCATTACGACGGGTGGAAGCATTATACGCAAAACGAAAAAGACATCAAACAATCGTACGAGGTGATTGGTATTGGTGAGCGGTTGAAAATATTAGAAGCGGGAGTACCGACGATCATTGAAGGTTAGTGTGGCGCAACGGTGTCAAGGGATTAATCGATAATAATCTTTTCATTAACCCAAATATTTTGTGTGGCTTTTTGAAAAGGAATGATATAATCCGTCTAACGGTTATGGATAGGTGAAAAGTGAATGAAGTAAAATTTATCAAAAAAATTAAACTAAAAAAAATGGAGACAAAAAATATAAATGCCGGGCTTGGGGCCTTACTTACGCCGGATAATTGCGTACTACTCCTGATCGACCACCAGGCATTTCAATTTGCCGGAATTCAAAGCCACAACACGCAGTCAGTTATAAATAATGTAGTTGGGCTCGCGAAGGCTGCAAAAGTTTTTAATGTACCTACTCTTCTAACAACAGTGGTGGAGGAAAGGGGTGGCCTTTTGCTAAAACAATTGCAGGAAGTTTTCCCGGAACAAAAGCCACTTAACCGTACATGGATCAATGCCTGGCAGGATGAACGGCTTGTAGACTGGGTGAAGAAAAGTGGCCGTAAGAAAGTGGTGATTGCTGCGCTGTGGACGGAAATGTGTTTGGCGCTTACCGCCATCCATGCTGCAGAAGATTATGAAGTATATGTAGTTACAGATGCTTGCGGTGGAGTTACCATCGAAGCACATGAAGTGGCTATTCAACGAATGATCCAGGCGGGAATTGTACCAATTACCTGGGGAGTTTTCGTCGGTGAGTTGCAGCGGGATTGGGCCAGAACTGAAACGTTGACTGGTGTTGTTGAGAACCTGGTTGACCATTGGGGAGGTGTTGGTACAGCTATGCTGTGGGAAATGCAACTGCTGGCTACACCACCGGAAGTTGCTGACGTGGCTGGCGTTTGATCTTTGGTAACGGGTCAATAATCCTTTAAATAATTACACCATGGAATATCTAACGCTATGTATAAAATTTATAGCGAAGCCGGAGAATAGTGCCAAATTTAAACAGGTGTTGATAGATCTTTTTAATACAATAAGCGCTGAGCCAAATTTTATAAACGCGACCATTCATGAGGCTGTCGGCAAGCCCGAAGAATTCCTGGTTTATGAAACCTGGAATGATACGATAGAACATTTTTTGAATGTGCAAATGAAAGAGCCGTATGCAGTTGCTTATGAACAAACCTTAATTGATATGGATATCAAACGGGAGCCTGCTGCTTATATACCATTTGCTTATTTCGGAACGCACCTTGTTAACCATTAAGGATTATGCGCTGTGTCTTTTTTTAGAAAACAGCTTTGGTATTTGGATCACAGTGTTAGTAGCATACAAACCAATAACGAATGCAAAATGAAATAGAACATTTAAATAATTATTAAAATAAATAGTTAATGAAAAATGCATCAGCAAAATTACTGGAACAAGCACTGGGTGAAGTTTGGAATGAACGGGACGAAGTTAAAAGACTGGAGGCCATGAAGCGGATATATGCGCCGGACGTTATCTTTTATGAAGCCGATGATGCAGCGGAATTCAAAGGTTTTGAGGCGATCAACACCCGCATTATTGAGCTATTTCGGGGATTTCCTCCAGGCACTGCTTTCCATTTTAAAACAGGAGAAGAAATTAATCATGGTGTGCTAAAAAAATCATGGACACTCGGTGTAGCAGGCCAACCTCCTCTTGCAACGGGCATGGATGTGGCCATTATTGAAAACGGATTGATTAAGGCATTTCATCTTTTTTTGGATAGGGAGGAGTAAAAGCTGGCTGAAATTAAAGACAGAAAAATTCAGGAAGAAAAATCATAATGAGAGAAAATTATGCAGACGAATCAAAACGATTTACAACAACAGTTTCCTCCGGAAAAAGATGACATTGTATTGCCAGATGAATGCGGCGATTCTTTATGGGATAAAGTATTGCAACAGGATAATAAATGTATTTACCCGGCAGGCAATTGTGAAAATGAAGGGTTACCTAACAATATTATTGATAAGGATAATGAGTTGCCAAAGGATAAAACATCTTTACCAATTAAGCCTGCTTCAAAATAAAATTTCGATATTTAATATTCTAAATAAAAGGCTATGGCGAAAAATTATCCTTCTTTAGCTTTTACAGATGCCGTAAAGGAAATGCAGCAAAAACTGGGTAGCCGGTACAGTTATGCAAGGTTAGAAAAGAATACAAACGTTGATGGCTTAACAGAAAATGAGATTGAATTTATCGGGCACATGGACAGCTTTTACATGGCCACCATCAGCGAAAATGGCTATCCCTACATTCAACATCGTGGTGGCCCGAAAGGTTTTATAAAAGTGCTGGATAGTAAACGATTGGGCATCATTGATTTTAAAGGAAACGCACAATATATTTCTGTTGGCAACATCGCTACACATAATAATGTAGCCATCATCATGGTTAATTATCCCGCAAGGGCACGATTAAAACTTTTTGCTAAAGCTAAAATTATCGACCTCAAAGATGACCCTGGTTTATATGCGCAGCTTGATTTGAAAAGTTACAAATTTATACCGGAACGTATGATGGTATTTGATATTGAAGCATACGATTGGAATTGCCCGCAACACATTACGCCCCGCTATACTGCAGCAGAAATTAATGAAGCGTTTGCTCCGCAACAAGAGCATATCGCAAAGCTCGAAGCGGAGATAAAAACATTGAAGGAAAAACTTAAAGAGCGCAACGCATGATACAGAATTTACATGGTGCTGCAGGTGCCGGAACGCTTCTATTTATGGTTAATGAAGAAAGAAACAAGCATGAGTTTTTTATGCAGAAATGCATTGACCTGGCGTTGATAGCAAAAAGCAAAGGAGACAGGCCAATAGCTTCTATAATTATAAGAAATGAAAAAATAATTACGGAAGCTTTTGAAGGCGGGAAAGTATATAAAGACATTACCTACCACGCGGAGATAGTTGCTATCAGGCAGGCAATACGCTTGCTGGATGCACAAGATCTTTCTAATTGCATCATGTACACCACGCATGAACCTTGCATTATGTGTTCGTATGTAATAAGGCACACAGGTATTTCTCAAATAGTAATTGGCGCAACCACCGGCGAGATCGGCGGCGTCAGTTCGCAGCTTCCACTCTTGTTAGATACTTCTATAAAAAGATGGAGAAAACCTCCGAATATTATCTGCGGAATTTTAGAAAACGAATGCAGGGAATTGTAGATTCCTTGGACATAATCCGTTGTGGATATCGAAATAAATTCTTTCCTTTTTGTCTATGTTTTATGATCCCGAAGGGCCAAACCGTTCTGTACGAATAAGGTCTGGCGGAAGGCCAATATCCACCAATGTGTTGGCGACATTTTCTACCAGGGAGGTCGGCCCGCAAACGAAACAATTAGGTTGAATTTTAAATGGAGCCAACACCTCACGCAACATAGCCTGGTCAATGCGGCGTTGATGGCCTTTCCAATTTAATGGCGGCTGACGGGTGTATGTAAGTAGCAGTTTAAATGAACTATCGTCGTTAGCCAGTTGCATTAATTCCCGTTGATAAATAACTTCCGTGTCGGTTCGCACACTGAACAGCAGTGCTGTTGAATTGGTTGCCCCGATTTTTGCCCGGTGCCGCAACATAGCCATAAGTGGTACAATTCCCGAACCACCGGCTACGAGTAGGAGTGGTGTATTTTTCATATCATCTCGCCAGACAAAATATCCCCCAATGGGGCCGCGTACTTCCAGCGAATCGCCTGGCACAACGGTGTCATGAAGGTAGGCCGATACTTCTCCGTCCTCAATCAATTCAACAGTTAAATCAATCTGGCCGGTTTGCTCCGGCGGAGATGCAATTGAATAGCTACGCTGTGCCTGGTAGCCATCTTCAGCGGTCAACCGGATATCGTAATGCTGACCTGGTAAATGTGGTATCCATTGCGGCAACTGTAGCGTGATTGTTTTCACGCGGGGCGTTTCCTGCACGATAGCTTGCACCTGGCCGATCTGCCAATAAAATTTTTCTATATCAGGTAATAAATTATTTGTCATCTGAGCTATATCGTTGCTCCTGCCAGGGATCTCCGTACATGCTGTAACCTCCATGCTCCCAGAAACCTGGTTCATTGTTTTCCATAAAGCGCAATCCCTTAATCCATTTAGCACTCTTCCAAAAATAGAGATGTGGTACTACCAACCGGCCCGGGCCGCCATGTTCCGGAGCTAATGGTGATCCTTCATAACGCAAACCAATAAACGCTTTTCCGTTGCGCAGGTCAGCTAAAGGGATATTGGTACTGTAGTCGCCATATGAATAAGCCATTACATATTGTGCTTCAGGTTTCACCGTGACGTGTTCGAGTAATGTATCTATGCTGATACCTTCCCAATGGGTGTCTAACTTTGACCACCTTGTTACGCAGTGTATGTCTTTAGTAAACGATTGAATTGGTAGAGCGTTAAATTGCTCCCATGTCCATTGTTGAGGAGATTCAACCAATCCATTCAATGAAAACGTCCATGAATTAAGTGGAATCCTGGGCGTTGGACCAGCCGTCAGTACCGGGAAATCGCGTGTCTGGTATTGACCCGGCGGAATGCGTTCACTTTCACCAGGATCTCGTTTACGACCAAAGCCTTTGTTGATAAATGTTGCCATGTGGTAATATTCTGTATATAAATTTAATTCTATTCCTTCACCGGATAAAGCATATCAAATAAAATGTGAGGTGAACTTATTTACATTCTTTTTTACTTAAGCGTTTATCTGCATAGACGTTAAACCAAATTCTTTTTGAATTCACCTGTTCATCAAAACGCATGTTTTGTCCCACTACATTACACTGATACTAAATGAAAAATATCTTAGACTGAAGTTCTGGTTGGCCTTTTGGAAAGTGCCCGAACCTACTCTGTTTACAATTACCTCACGGCTTCATGGCCATATCAATTATGTGATCGAGTGCTAACGGAGAGTTTTCATTATGCAACAAAGAGTAACGCTCTTCAATATATCCGGCTTCATTATAAACAAGCCAGACTTTCTTTTCATCATCTTCATAAGCAATTATTTTTAATGGCAAATCAAGTGCTGCCAAAGGGTTTTCAATCATTACCTGCACACCTGCTTTTGGATTTCCGAAAAGAATAAATTCAAGCGGTGGCAAATTAATGCCCACATTCATTGCTTCATTTTGCTGGTTGATCCTTGCATAAACAGTAGCTCCATGCTGCAGCAAAAATTCCTGTAAACGATCAATAGTTTCTTTTACAGAGTAAAGACTTTGACGAAGGGTAACTCCTTTTGGATTCATAAATTTCAAATTTTTGTGGGGAATAAAACTGCACAAACTCAGTGACAGCATCACCTTGATAAAACTTTCCCTGGTCTGTTTATAAGATGATAAAGCCTTTAATGAAAGTTCCATTTTTTTTCGATACTGGTTTCAAAATACAGCGAATCTTGATAGATAAAATCCATTCGCCCATACCAGCATGTACTTTATTTAATTCAAATAAATGATGATGAAACACCGGGTGATTGTCGCTCTAAAAAAAAGCAGACCTGTTATTTTGTATTCATTATATCCGTTCCATAGATATACAATAATTTCTCCCGTGGAATATGCTGCTCCACAAGATATTCAACAACAAATCGTTCAGCATATCCCGCTACAATATTTTTAAACCAGAATCCATCAGGTTGCGAAATCACAATCGGTCCATCTTTACAGCGGCCATTACATAGCGTTTTCGTAGTATGAATTTCATCAGTTAATCCACAATCCGTAATTGCGTTTCGTATAGCTGCTGTACTTTCTTCGGCGCCTAAAAGCTTGCAGCTTCCGCCGTTACAAAGGAAGAGATGTTTCCTGATTTGCGTAAGGTCTTTGATGGCCATAAGTTGATTTTTTTGAGCATTGCGCCGGCTGATACAACACGTATCCATAAAATGAAAATAGTAAGACAAAAAATGCGACACCGGTTGCAGTCAAGACATTCTCCGGTAGTTCAACAGAGGGAATTATATGACTGATTATTTTATAACCGCCAACTAAAAACGAAATGAAAACAATGATCCAACCAAGGTTGCGGCGGTAGTTTACAACTTTGTCGTTGGCTGCTGAACGTTGCATCAAAACAAAAAGGATGCGGCTATCTAATGTGTCCGTAATGATCATGCCTGCAGAAAAAAAAGTGCCTAACAACAAAGCGTTAGTAGTATTGAGTTGCGAAGTCGCTGCGTAAGCCCAGGCTGCAGCTTGTGTGTTTGTATCAAACACCATGGCAAACAAAACGCCCATCAACACAATAGCCAACGGGTGTGAGCTGTTTTTCAATTTCGCCGGTAATAAAAAATATTTCCAGCCATGTGCTTTGTACGTGTTGTGCCAAAGCAAGCTTCTTAGGTTTAAATAGCCTACCAACAACAGCAAAACACCCGGCCCCCAATCAAGTACTGCCCATACGTTTGGCGAAAAATTCCATGCATGTTGAAAGCGGCTAATCATAACCGCAATGCAGGTTACAACTGTGCCATGGCCAAGGGCAAATAAAGTTCCTGTCCATTTTGCGAGCCAGGGTTTAGTTGTTGTGTAGCGAACACTCACACCATCAATTATCGCAATGTGATCGGGATCAAAACCATGGCGAAGGCCTAACATAAACATCAATAAAACACCTGACAGCTCCATGGTTTTTAAAAGTTTATTTATAAATTATTTTCTTGAATTTTTATATCTGAGCCGAACCACCGTCTACAAATAACTCGCTGCCATTTACATAACTGCTTTCTTCAGAAGCGAGGAATAAAGCAACATTGGCTATCTCATCAGTAGTCCCAAGACGGCCCAATGGTGTAAGCGCACTCATGTGATTGACCATCTGATCACGTTGCTCATCCGATGATGCCAGGCCAAGCAAGCCGGGCGTGGAGGTAGAACCCGGCACCAATACATTTACACGAATACGCCGCGGTGCCAGGTCTAATATCCAGGTTCTTACGAAACTGCGTATAGCAGCTTTGCTCGCACTATAAACACTGAAGGCTGGCGTGCCAGAGGTAGCGGCGGTGGAGCCCGTCACGATAATTGAACCGCCATCAGGAATCAATGCCAATGCTTTTTGCACGGTAAATAAAGTGCCCTTAACATTGGTGTTGAACGTGCGATCGAAATGGTCTTCGGTAATATCTTCAAGCTTCATAAACTCTCCACCGCCCGCATTGGCAACCAACACATCAATGGTTCCGGCTTCCTTGCGTACTACTTCAAACAGCCTGTCTAAATCCGCCATGTTCGACACATCTCCCTTAATGCCAAAAGCATTTCCACCTACTTCCTCCACAGCTTTGTCGAGTTCCGCCTGTCTGCGCCCTGTCATAAAAACACGGCCTCCTTCAAGGGTAAACAGTTTTGCCATGGCAAGCCCGATGCCGCTGTTGGCGCCTGTTACCACTATAACTTTTCCGTCAACCCTTCCCAATCCCTTTCTTTCTTTTTTAGCTGAATCACTTTGTGAATCCCGCTTTCCTTTTTTTAATGACATATAATTATTTTTTTTACTGGTGATAAATTTTACGATTCCAATCCGTACCGTGCACTTACCTCTTTGGTTTTTTGTGCAATCATATCAGGTGACAGTATTCCTTTTTGCAAGAGGCAATTGGACGCAGATACGATCCACTTTTCATAATAGGATAGTTTTCCAGCGAGGTCTATGCCAATGTTTTCTGTACCGCGGCGCTTCTCTTCTGTGTTCACAATTTTGTGATAATCCAATACATCCAGCAAAGCGTGGCAGCGTTTTTCCCAGGGATATAATGGACGTTCGGTTATTGATATTTTATCATCACAAATTTTTCCTCCAATATCATTTGGCAGGTGTTTGATAAACATTTCTGTATCGTTCATGATCTTATTTTTTTTATTCAGTGATTAAAAATGTTTTAGTATGCTAACTATACCTGTAACCGTTTTACACCAATCATGGCATCTCTCGTTACAAGCGCTTCCAGTTGTTCTTCGGAAAAATTTTCTGTTCCTACAGGGCGCAAAGGCAACACCATATAGCGCAGGTTGGCAGTAGAATCGTTTACAACTATTTCCATTTCCTCCGGAATTATTGTTCCAAATTCTGCCAGTACTTTACGTGGCTCATACACCGCCCGTGACCTGTATTCTTTACTTTTATACCAATCAGGCGGCAGGCCCAATACCGCCCTGGGATAACAGGAACATAAAGTGCAAACCACTATGTGATGCACCTTCTCCGTATTTTCCAAAACAGTAAATTCGGTATCGTCATAAATTGATATGCCCATCTCTTCAGCAGTTGCAACCCCGTTCTGCAACAGCCTTTTTCTAAACTCAGGATCCACCCAGGCACGGGCAACCATTTTAGCGCCGAGTGCGGGTGTGCGGCTATCTAATAATTCAATCTGTTCCCGAATTTCATCCGGCCCGATCAAGCCTCTTTCAATCAATAATTCACGAATGCTTATTTCAAGTATTTCATAATAGCCCGGTTTTTCTTCATGAACGATTGGCGCATGATCGTCATGGTGGTGTGTGTGTTTACTACTCATTGGTTGTTATTTTTAAGGATTCGAGCCAAGGCTCAAAAATTTCAATTTCCAGCCGGTCATTTTCATCACCGCGGTATTCTGGCCACAAGTCTTTTTGATTTATGGTTATCAGGTAAAACCATAATTTACCACCGGCATTTTTTCCAAAAGCTTCTTCTTCAGGGTTGATGTATCGGCCAAGCACCCGAACAATCTCTACCTGCTTGCCCCGCATATACATGGGAACCCTGTAATGCCCGATGGGATAGCGTATGGATACATTCACGATATCTCCTACCTTATATTTTGCCGGGCTATGATGCACTACTTGCGTCATGGGATTATTTTAAATAGTTGAATAATTAATATGCAGTAAAATTAAATTGAGGAGATGTGTGAGTCAATGTAGATGTTACGGCAATTGTTGTAAGGATTGTGAATAATGATTTGTATTGTCAGCACCACACTTTGTACACCGATTTTGCCAGCCAACTAAAATTTTCTTACAATCAGTACACCCGCAATAATAAATACGATGCCCAATAATCTCCATACATTAAAACTGTGCTGCTCCGCGACCAATATATCAAAATGATCAAGTAAAACAGAAACGATCACTTGCCCTGCTACGATGAGCCCAAAAGTCATCGCCATTCCAATGCGGGGCAATGCAAGCATGGAAGCCGTTATAAATATCGCCCCGGTTACACCACCGCCAATCCATGAGGAGATGGAGGCTGATTTTAATCCGGTCCATGTTACCGTTTCTTTTGTGAATTGAAGATAGATGGCCACCGTAAGCGCACCAACAATAAATGAGAACAAGGAAGCGTATGTCGGGCTGTCAATAGATTTTCCCAGCCTTGCATTTAGCCCGGCCTGGAATGGCAACAGAGCTCCGCATATAAAAACAACAACGAGCCAGAGTAGTTTCATGATGTCTTGATTTAGGAATCAAAATTGCCAACTTAAATACAATTAAGGTTTACCGCGATATTCATATTTTTTGATTTACAGATTCAATCTCTCACGTTATCCGGAGACGTTTATAAAATTGTTAGATGGATTAAATTCAAAATGATTTGGCGAGATCTAATATAAAAGCCTCCTTAAAAAATCGTATTCATCCCTGGCTTTAATTATCAAATAATTTGAATCAAATAAAAAAACTTTAGGATCTTTTTTCAGCCACTTTTGTGAAAGGTCTTGTTAGAAAAAAACCATTTTTTATGAGAGTGTATTTAAGTTTGAACGATGTGGTAGTCGAAATGCATGAAAGGGGATATACTGACGATTTTGAGCTAAACAGGGACGGCATCTATTGGGTTCAGAATAAATTGTTTTTAAATCCTGATGAGTTTCTAATTGCTGAGTGCCACAATTTCCTTGGCCCTCATGCAGATGGTTTAATAATTTTTGGAATAGTGTCTCCACGCTTCCTTGTAAAGGGCCTCTTGATTGACCATTATCATACTGAACTATCCAAGTATCCTTCATTAATGATACAAAAAATTGAAGAACTGGTGTCGCTTACTACTTTCGATAATGTGGTGTTAAGTGAGTGCTGGGGCGATTCTTAAAGAAGCGGTTATGTTTAGCTAATACTTTTTTAATGGTGTGTATTTTTTGATTTACCATCATAAGTCGTAAAAAAGTGTTAGGATCTATATCATGCAAAAATTTCAGCAATAAGGCTACTTAAATATTTAACTTATCAACATGAAGCATACTGATTATAATATTGTAAACAACGAAAAGCAAATGCAATTTGAAATAGAAGAGAATGGGAAGCGGGCATATTTACCATACCGGTATTATAAAAAGGATATCGCATTTTTGCACATCAACGTTCCTGTTGAATTGCGTGGAAAAGGTATAGGGGGAGCCCTGGCAAAAGCCGCATTTCAGTTTGCAAAAAAAATAAACAGGCCGGTGCTGGCTTATTGCCCTTTCGTGGCTTCCTTTCTTAAGAATCATGAGGAATACGACGAACAGTTGGATCCCGAATTTCATAAGAGAACCTATCCAGGTTAAAAATTACTTCACATCATATAACTTATAGCAGCTAAAAAATGCAGACCGATGATTTTTGTACTTCACAAATGAATTTTCTTGTCAATAAAAAAGAACTGCCTGGTAAAATCAAAACTCTCTTAAAGTCCAAACTTTGTAAGCAGAAAGATAATCGGCATTTCATTACTTATTCCTCTTTAAATCTATCATTTTGTACATCAGTAATTTTCTAAAGGATCCTGCAAAGACTGTCAGCAATAAGCAGTTTGCAATTAGTGAGTTCGGGGTAGTCTTAAAGCAAATAACGGATCAGGAACAGGGTCCGTTTTTAGCCGACTCTTATTCCATTCTGTGGATTTTCCGCGGGTCGGGTGAGATTCGTATTGATATGGAAAAATTCAAGGTGGAGGATGATGCCATATATTATTTAAAGCCGGGCAGGGCATTGACTTTGGACATAAATGAAGATGCCAAAGGCTATTTGATTTCATTCTCGAGAGAATTTTTGGAACTGTATGAAAAGAAAACAACCGAGCTGATAAACACCTCCTTTTTCAACTATTCCATGAACTTGCCGGTTATAAAAATTGATGCTGAAATGAGAAGCTTTATGATGGCTATTGCTAACGAAATGTTACAGGAATTTCAAAACTACTTCGAGCTAAGATTAGAAATATTAAAGGGCCTTTTAAAAATATTCATGATATACCTCAGCCGGCAATTTGAAAACGACGCTTCGAATAACTCCCCGTCGAGAAATTGGGACCTGGCAAACATTTTCTACTCGCAGCTTGAGAAGCATTTTGTCACCAAAAAAATGGTTAAAGATTATGCAGATATGCTTGCAGTAACGCCGGGCTACTTAAATGAAATAGTTAAAGACGCTTCAGGTTATTCTGCAAGCTATCACATCAAGCAACGCATCATTCTTGAGGCAAAGCGCATGGCTATTTTTGAAGGAGACAGCATGAAAGAGATCGCCTATTACCTCGGGTTTTTTGATCCCGCCCATTTCAGCAAATATTTCAAAAATTGGTCAGGAGTAAATTTTACAGATTTCAAAAAAGGAGTTTCAAATTATTGTTAGGCAAGTGACGTTTGCGGTATAATCATGTAGTCGTTGCGGTTAGTTTAATAATTCCTTGAATGTAATAATCAAAAAGATTGGATAGGATAGAAAAAGCAAACCCGGCGTAGGCGTTAATTTCGATGCGCCTTTTTCAGTAGCCGATTCACCAGAGTTTAGAAGTCAACATTAAATAAAACATAAATAACATGAAACCAAATCTTGGAATCCCCGAAGTTCATCTGCAGGTGGTAGCTGAAGAATTAAATAAACTTCTTTCTGACGAGGTTGTTTTATATTTTAAAACCAGGAATTACCACTGGAACATTGAGGGGCCGAATTTTCATGAGATGCATCTCTTCTATGAGCAGCAGTTTATGCAACTCGATGGAATTATAGACCAGGTCGCGGAGAGAATACGTACGATCGGTCATTATACCGAGGCGCGTCTCGTGGATTATCTAAAACTTACAAATTTGGTAGAGCCCCCTTATACCAATTTCCAAAATGATCAGCTGAAAAATCTACTGGCTTCTCATGAAACAATCATTAATAACCTGCGCAGGTTAATTACCCTTTTTGCAGATAAAAATAAAGACCTCGGGAGCAGTGATTTTGTGACCCAATTGTTAGGGACACACGAAAAAATGGCCTGGATGGTGAGAGCATACCTGGGTTAAAAATCTGGTTGATTTTAAGTGTAGGGTTTAATATTTGGTTAGCCTAACCAAAAAAGAAGTAATGAAGATTAACATCAAAGCTTACAGATTCTTTTTAATACTAATTGAGTTTTTTCTTTTAGTACCATGCGCTGATGGGCAGCATCATAAAGATGCATCTTCGGAAAGAGAAAATATCTTCCTTGCGATTATGGATACTATGATGGTGAGAATGGAAAGTGCTCAATTATCGGGAATTGCGAAGACTGATTTTTTGATACAAATGATTCCCCATCATGAAGCGGCTGTTGCTATGGCCGAATACGAGATTAGCCATGGGAGGAATTTTGACATGCTTCAATTGGCTAAAAGCATTGCCGCCGAACAAACGAGCCAGGTGCAACTGATGAAGTTATTGTTACAACGTAATTATGAAATACAATCTGCAATAACCCCCGGCTACCATGAACTAATACTACAGGCAATGAATACCATGATGGCGGCTATGCCTGGGGATGACTTGCTGAACAATACTACCGAAGACAAAGCTTTTGCATTAGCAATGATACCGCACCATCGGGCTGCTATTGATATGGCTAAAGCGGTCATTCAATTTTCGGAAGACAAACAAATCAATGCCTTTGCAAAAGATATTATATCCTCCGAGGAAATAGAAATCGAACAAATGACTTCATTTATAAAATGACGCAAAAATGAAAAATAAAATACTGGTAATAATAATTGCATTAGCATTAAATAATTCAATTGCATTAGGCCAAGGGCCTTATGCACATGACAGAGTTTACACAGCTAACCAAATCTCCAATACCGTTTCAGTAATTGATCCTTCGGAAAATAAATTGTTAGGAGAGATTAAATTAGGTAAGCCGTATCCAAATGTTTTAACCCCATTATATAAAGGGCAGGTATTGGTTCATGGCTTAAGATATTCTGAAAAAAGAAAATTACTCGCGGTTGTATCTATTGGTTCTAATTCTATAACACTAATCTCTACAGAAGATAATAAGGTGTTGAAAACGATTTATCTCGGCAGGTCACCTCACGAACCTACCTTTACACCCGATAGTAAGCAAATTTGGGTATCCGTTCGTGGTGAGTCATACGTCAGCGTAATTGATGTAGATAAAATGCAAGAGGTAAAACGCATAACGGTTGCGAACGGACCGGGCATGATTGCGTTTACGAATGACGGTAAGTTTGCTTATGTATGCTCAAGTTTTACGCCCGAGTTAGATGTTGTTGAAACGCGAACCTATCACATCATTAAAAAGATACCGGTTGTCAGTCCTTTTTCGCCTAATATTTTTACCAGTCCTGATGGCAAGTTGATTGCTATGACACATAAAGATGTGGGCAAAGTAACTGTTATCAATCTGGCTAAAATGCTTGTAGAAAAAGTGATCAATACAGGTGCAATAACCAATCATGTAACGTTTAGTACAGTAAATAATAAACTGTTGATGTTTGTAACTGTTGGCGGTGAGAATAAAATAAAGATATTCGATGTTGCAAATAAATTTAAACTAACGGATAGCATAAATGTAGGCGCATTACCACATGGAATCTGGCCTTCTCCTGATAGCAAATTGATGTTTGTGGGATTAGAATTTGCGGACGAAGCACAGGCCATTGATCTGCGAACTATGACCATACTTAGCACCATCAAAATTGGTCAAAGTCCGCAGGCACTCGTATATGCGCCCAATGCTTTCTCAGGTATGAAAAACACCAGTGGTCTTTCTCCTTTAAATGATACAGGGTCAACACAGGTAGTAACATTAAAAAGTATAAATAACGGTAACGATGCCAAAGGCCGACTGGCTGTGCGCAGCATTGGGCTTGCTGATTTAGTGGAGCAAATATTTACCGGCCTGAATCCAAATACTTCTTATACCCTGGCTTTGTCAATGTCTGCAAGCCCTCCTTATGCTTCAGACTATGAAATAAATAACTTTACTACTAATGAAGAAGGCAAATATGCCGGGCAGTCTACCGGATTAGTAAAAGCCCTGAATGACACTTCAAATACCCAGTCGTATAGGCATGTAATTTTACTTGATGACAATAGTAAAGCAGTAATACTCAAAGACGATTTGTAAAAAAAGTCAAGTCATCATTTTACTGGTTTCATTATCTACCGCAAACTTTTAGTTTAGTACTGTTGTCGTTCTTGTCAATTATTTTTTAAAGAAGGATCTGTATAGTCAGGCGTTGCCTGCGTTAATTGCAAGAGGATAGATAAAGAAAAAAAAATCAACATAACCATAGTTTTTAGCCTTAAACGGATGCCGGAAGCGGTGTCCGTTTTTTTATAAATGAAGGGAGTTTCCTGGCAGCATTAAATATTCATATCAAATAAATCCCTTCGCATTTCCCTACCAAAAAAACGAGCACCTGCATTCAATTTATTAGCCATTGTGCTGTAATTCTCATTAACTGAAATATAGCCAATGTTATAGCGGAATGTCAAAAGCATACTTGCTAATTAGCGAAATATCGTGAGTAATATCTACTAAAAAGAATTGTAATCAATTGATGTATAGTGCATTAAAAACTGGCATCTGCTTTGAAAATACTACCACATATCCACGGTTTTATTTACCCTTTATTAAGCGAAAATTGTTTTTCCAAATTGATCACGCAGATAGCCTGCAAGTGAATGACTGCACAGGGCTGCAATAAAAACAAAAAATATGCAAACATTAGCATCAAAAAGCACGGGGCACCAGGTTGACCTACTTTCAAACAATAATCCTTTGTTATTGAACGGCCATTCAGCAATTAAATTAATTACCTGTTATCAATGCAAAGAATCTTCAACCTATTTAGAAGATAACGCGTTGATTTTTGTTATTGAGGGAGCGTTAAAAATCCGGTGCGGAAAAATGGAATATGAAGTAAATAAAAATAAGATGGTTTTTATAAAGAAAAATATTTTATTGGAATTGCAGGCAATGCCTGATTCTGATGCCACCGTGAAGGCAGAATACATCATTTTCTCTTTGAAATATGATTTGGTGAAGGAGTTTACAAAGCTTGCTGAAATATGTATTACTACCAGGGAAGAAGCTATGCCTATAGCAATTAATTCAATTGATAAACAACTGCAGAGATATATAGAATCTTTGGAGCCTTATTTTCATGCCCCTAAAAAAGTAGAAGGTAATCTCGTTAAAATAAAATTACTGGAATTACTGTTTTATTTATCTAGCCTGCACAATAATATACTGGAACAGTTACTTGATTTGAGGGAGCATTTCCGGAGCAATATTACGGCCACAGTAGAACAAAATATAATGAATTCGCTCTCTCTGCATCAACTGGCGGTTTTATCCGGCAGAAGTTTATCAAGCTTCAGGAGAGATTTTTTAGCCATCTATAATATGCCCCCATCACAATGGATCAGGCAAAAAAAGTTGGAGAAATCGAAGGAATTATTAGTCAGTACCACTATGACTGTTACAGATATATGTTACACCACAGGATTTGAAAACATTGCACACTTTTCAAGGCTTTTCAAATCTCAGTTTGGCTGTCCTCCTTCAGGATTCAGAATGGGAAGGCTTGCTTCTTCATAATCGTTTTGCCGGTTACTGATAACTAACTATAACGGTTGTTCGATTTTTGTGGTGAATATTGGCTCCCACTATCTTACGTGATACTTAAAAAATTTCCATCTATTTTTTTACCATTAAAATTTTTTTATGAGAAGTATGTTAAAAATGCCCTTTTGTAATAAACGGGATCATTTTATTGGTGATGCGACAGCACCCATAGAACTAATTCAGTATGGCGATTTTCAATGCAGGCATAGTGGAAGTGTTTTTATTGCCATAAAATTACTACAGCAATACCTCGGTGATCAGTTAAATTTTATATTTCGTCATTTCCCTCTTCCCTCCGTGCATCCTTTAGCGTTAGAAGCTGCAATTGCTTCTGAAGCGGCCGCACAGCAGGGTAAATTTTGGCTAATGCATGATAAGATTTTTGAAGAACAAAAATATTTGGTTCGCAGTTCCTTCTCCAGGTTTGCAGAAGAAATCGAATTGGATGCCACGACATTTGAAAATAACAGGGAACATAAAAAATTAATTTATAAAGTAGTCAACGATTTTGAAGGTGGCATTAAAAGTGGTGTAGATGGCACGCCGACATTTTTTATTAATGGACATCGTTACAATGGTCTGGATGATTTTGATGCCTTGTATAGAACTTGTAAATATGCAATTAATTTTACTGATGCTGTATTTTGATTGGTGATGTGTAAATTATTTTATACGGATGTTTAAAAATCAACAGCCCTCTCTTAAAGCCCATTTTATTGTTTACTTTTTGATGATGGCTTTCATCATCACCGGATGCCAATCTACCAAAATCGTAAGCGCCTCAAAATTAAAGTTGAAACAGGATTTTTGCGTTTCAACTTCAACAGGAGATTGTAGCGGACTGCCTGCTATTGTGCAAAACATTGATAGCCTTTTTGGGTCGGAGGCTAAACTGCAGGCGTTCCTTTCAAAGCAGGATATTTTGATGGCCAATGTATCGGGAACTATGCGTTTGATAAATAACCTGGTTGAACTTGGAAAGGACTCTTCCAGATTTGCAGAGCGCCTGTTTTTAGCATATACAATCGAAATACAAAAAAACATATCGCTTGTTAAATCTGAGATTGATGCTGTTTCTTCGGAACTGCAATGTGAGAGCTTCAGAACGAGGCAGCTTTCCGCATACCTCGGCAACCTAAACGCAAAAATAAATTCGAGACTAACCGTTGGTGCAATTGCTGTTGGGTCGCTTACTACAATTCTCCCGGTTTTATTAACCGGTAAAACATCAACTTATGTTATCGGGATAGGTGGTGGTTTGCTGGCGGCCGGCTTGGGAGTTGCCACATTGAAGAGCAGCAGGTACACGTTGAAAATGGTAACCCACAGGAACCTATTGGAAAATATCTGGTATGGCGATAGCAGCAAACTGATCTATCCACCCCAGTTGTGGTATTATTTAAATGAGCCCGGGTTTGGAAATTCTCCACAGAAGTCAATAGTGCAGGTATTGAAAATGCGCTGGCTAAAATTTGATTTAAACAATTCACTGGATGTGACCAAAGCAAATCTTTTTTTTGGCAACGGCGGCATTTTTAACCAGGACAACCTGGATCTTAGAGCGACGATGCTAACTGAGTTGGCGGTAGAGGTAAACTCAATGACTCAACACCTGGATAATTTGGTCTACAAGATCAATAGAATAAAATTACCGGTTTTGCATGCTGCTGATGAACATACTTTTCAATAGAAATTTAATAGAAAAGGATAAACCAAAAGATTTGCATCCAAACGATTTGTTAGGCTTAGGAACTACAATTGTTATTTATCCAAAATGCTCTTTCCTGATTCCTAATTTTTTGATTTTTGAATTTAGAGTGCTGGATGGAATACCCAACAACTCTGCCGCGCCTCCTTCACCGGAAATTCTTCCTTCTGTATATTTAAGGATCTTTAAAATATATTCCCGATCGTTCTCATCAATAGTTTTGATGGATGCCGGAAAATTTTCAGCACCAGCGCTCTCAGTTATTCTATCGGAGGGCAAGACTATCTCATTTATGCTATCACCTGGGGTAAGTAGCACAGCCCTTTCGATCACATGCTCCAATTCCCGGATGTTGCCGGGCCAGCTATACTTTACAAGTGCATCAAGAACTGCCCCGGAAATCTTAAGAATAGGCCTCCCTGATTTGCCACAAAATTTCTCAATAAAATGTGTAATAAGTAAAGGAATATCTTCCTTTCTTTCACGAAGAGCGGGTAAATAAACAGAGAAAACATTTAAGCGATAATACAGGTCCATCCTGAAATGGCCTTCAGCGATTTCTTTTTCAAGGTTGCGATTAGTGGCTGCTATCACGCGGATATCGAGTTTGATTACCTCTCTGCCACCCAAACGTTCTATTTCATTTTCCTGCAATACCCTTAGCAATTTTACCTGTAGTTCCGGAGGCAATTCTCCAATTTCATCCAAAAAAATCGTTCCTTTTTGGGCCTGTTCAAATTTCCCTATCTTTCTTTCAAAGGCTCCCGTAAAAGCTCCTCGTTCGTGGCCGAACAAAATTGATTCGATCAGGTTTGCTGGAAGCGCCGCACAATTTACTTTAATAAAAGGACCTGATTTGCGCGGCGATAAAGTATGTACACAATACGCAATCCTTTCTTTGCCGGTACCACTCTCCCCCAGAATAAGTACGCCGGTTTCTGTGGGAGCAACTATTCGAATATGTCGCAATACCTCTCTTAGCCCAAGGCTATTGCCGATAATCCCATAAAAATTATCGCCGCTAATATTATCGCTGCCTTTTGCTCCCGATCTTTTGGCGTTCCCGTTTTCTCCCTGTATACCGGCTTTTACTTTAGGATCTATTATAGATTCAAGGCTATGCTCACGCTTATAACGTGCGATCTCGAGCATTGCAATTACATCCTTTTCCCGAACAGGTTTTACCAAAAAACCGTCGGGGCGGGTTTCTTTTGCAGCGTCCAAAGTTGCCTGGTTTGAATTAGCAGACAGGTATATAAAAGAAATATTAGTATCCTTCAGTTTGTGCGCCAGGTCAATTCCTGTAAGCGGCCCTTTTAAAAAAATATCAAGAAGTACAAGATCGGGATTTTGCTTTTCGATTATCGCCAGAGCTTGCTCTACAGACTTAGCAATACCGCAAACTTCATATCCTTCCTTTTTGAGTATTCTTTCAAGGTTGAGCGCCTCTATGGACTGGTCTTCTACAATAAGGACTTTTTCCTTCATATCGCGTAAGTTTTTTCTGTTTCCGGAATTTCTGCTCTCTTATTAAAGGTTATGCTGGCATTGAAAAGAACTTTTATAACAGTGCCCTCCTCTGATTCAACAATAAGTTTACCGTCAATATCCCCGGCAAGTGCATTCATTAGCTTATAGCCCAAACCAATTGTATCGTTAATATTAAAACTAAGTGGCAATCCGACTCCATTATCAGCAATGATTAATTTAAAATCCTGCTTTTTATTTTGTACTAATACGATTGATATCTCAGGATTACTTACCAAATGATTGAAGGCGTATTTAATGGAATTGGTTACTGCTTCATTCACAATTAAACCCACTGGTATAGCTTGTGATACATCCAGTTCCAGGGGCGCAACCTGCATGTCAAAATTGATTTTTCGTTCCGGGTTGTAGATATCCTGTAAGCGATTACAAAGTTCCAGCAGGTAGGGTTGCATATTGATAGACGCAATTTTATCTGTTTGATACAACTTTTGATGAATAAGCGACATTGCATAAATTCTATTTTGGCTTTCATGTATTGCTGATAATGCTTCATCTTTCAGATTTTCAGACTGGAGTTCCAATAAACTCACCACCGTTTGAAGATTATTTTTTACGCGGTGATGAACTTCTTTCAACAGCCACTCTTTTTCAGTAACAAGTTTATTTAATGCTGCGTTCTTTTTGTTGATCGCATCATTGGTTCTTTGTTTTACCAAATACTGGTTGTATAGTAAAGTAAGAATTATTATTAGCAATAGCATTCCACCAACTGTGATATTCCTGGCCAGTCTATTTTGCTTTAATTCGGCCTGTTGAGTAATACCTTTTTGTTTCAATAATTTAATATCCTGGTCTTTCTTTTCTGCGCCATACTTCATATTCAGTCCAGCCATTTGCATTTTTTGTGAAATATGTGCTGACGAGTCATCATAAAATTTGTACTTAATATGATCTTTCAGAGCGGCCTCGAAATGACCTGCTGCAGAATCAAGTTTGAATAAAAGACCATAACTGTTTGCGAGTACAAAAATGCCTGTTCTTCCCCTTGCCACCGTAAATGCCTTTTGCAAGTATAACCTTGACTTTTTATAATCGCCTTTATTAAAATAAAACCACGCTATGTTTGTGTAAGATTGCGGCTGTTCTGTGTAAGTAAATTCCGGAGGAAAACGACTAGCAAAATTCAGAAAAATGGAATAATTTTTTTCCGCTAACGTAACATTATTCAAGTTGTCATAACAATACCCAACCGCGTAAGCTAAATGCATACTGTCGAACATGGTAGCAGGGGGAAACTCTTTGGTTATTTCGGTTATCAAGGTAAGGGCTTCTTCTTTCCGCCCCAAACTTATTAATGTCGGAACAATTCCGAAAAGACTTTTATACCAGAAAAGCATTGGCTGGCGATACCGGGTTGCAATCGCCATTTTTAGCCAGTATACCGAGCTGTCCCGGCTTCCCATAACACTGTGTGTATTAGCTGCCATTGAATAAAAAAGACTTGAAAATGTGGTGTCTCCGGTATAGTTCATATTTGCCAGCGCTTCATTTATATGAGATAGTGCTTCGATGACATTACCTTTTGTATTTGCCAGGTAAGACAAAACATATTGCGTAAACAGTGTGTGTTGATATCCGTCTTCTTTCATTAATTCCAGCACCTGGTTGAGCTTTTTTTCTGCCATTGCCCAGTCCGACATAAAATAAATCACCACGATCTCAGATAAAATGTCCAGTTGCTTTTCTTTCATCTTTAATGCTCCGTAACTATCGAATGACAGTTCAAGATTTTTTAATTTCATGGGGTCACCATATGGCAGGTGCTTGCCTGCATTTTCATAAGCAACAGGCAATTTATTTTCATCTTTTCTCCGCTGGCATTCTTTCAATATTTCAGCAAAAATATTATTTGCCTTTTCAGGTTTATTTTCCTGTGAATATATTTTCCCGAGCAAGCTTTTGCTTTCCAATTGCCACTCAATTCCAGCGGTGCTGCTAAGCTGAATGGCTTGTTCAGTAAAGAAATGAGCACTGTCCAGGTCTGATGCGACAGCTCCTGTTTTAAAAAGATAGTAAATTCCTAATTCTATCAATAAGCGCATTTTTTCTTCGGCTTTTAGTTTACCTAATAATTGAGTTGCCTGCGCAATGTTGCCTGCTTCTATCAATTGGGTACCAGGTGAAGTCCATTCAGTAACAAATCCATCTTTGTAGGGAAACAGGCGGCCTGTGCCATAAGTGTGACAGGAATATAATATTGAACTGTCTTTATCCAATTGGCCCTGGCTTACTGTATAGAGAAATTGCGCCGTTGCTGTTACCAGTAATCTTTTTTGTGCGGTGCTGTAATTGTTCCAAATCTGATTCCCCCCGGACTGGCCCGCAGCAGAATAGATAAAAACTGTTGACAGGCAGATAGTACACAGGATAAATCTGGCTTTATTAATTACCCAACGAATATAATTTAATGGCATCGCAGTTTTTTTATAATGAATTCAAATCCTAATGCTGTTTTATAATCTATTACTATTATCACCTTTTTCCACATTGAATGAAGCACAATTAAATCTCCAATCGGTCCCGGGGAAGGCAAGGAATTAAAAGTCTCAAATGTTCTCTGCAGGTAAAGGATTTACAAACCGGGAATAACCTGCATTAAAATAATTAATGGTTGTCCCTTTTATTTTCTATGTGATTCAGTAGTAAATCTCCTGCTAATTCCTAAGCGTTTAATTTTAGAATTAAGCGTGCTCGGTGGAACGCCTAATAATTCAGCAGCGCCGCCCTCGCCTGAAATTCTTCCTTTAACCTGTTTGAGTGTTTTTAGAATATATTCCTTTTCGTTTTCATCAATTGTTTTTACTGTGCCGACTTCTTCGGATAATAGATTGGATTTACTTTGTTTAACAGATGGAAGATAAATCTCCTTTATAATATCTCCGGTAGTGAGCAGCACACTGCGTTCAATCAGGTGCTCTAATTCCCTGATGTTACCTGGCCAGTTGTATTGTATCAGTTCCTGCAGAGCCTTTTTGCTCAAACCACTTATTTGTTTGCCGGATTTCTTTGCAAACCTTGCTATAAAATTTGATGCAAGCATTGGAATATCCTCTTTTCGATTTCTAAGCGGAGGCAAATTAATTGGGAAAATATTTAGCCGATAATACAGATCGCTCCTGAATCTTCCTTCTTCCATTTCTTTTTCCAGGTCCCGGTTGGTTGCGGCAATAATCCTCACATCTACCTTGATGGTAGTTCTGCCCCCTATACGTTCAATTTCCTGCTCCTGCAATGCTCTTAATAGCTTTACCTGGAGTTCAAGGGGCATCTCTCCAATTTCATCCAGGAACAATGTGCCGTGATGTGCCAATTCAAATTTACCAATCCTTCGTTCTGTAGCACCGGTAAAACTGCCCCTCTCATGACCAAACAATTCGCTTTCAATTAAGTTAGCCGGTAATGCTGCACAATTAAGTTTGACCATTAATTTATTTTTCCGGGGAGACGAATTATGGATGGCACGTGCAATCAATTCCTTGCCTGTACCGGTTTCTCCCTGCAGTAAAACTGTGCTGTCGGAAGGCGCAACCTGTTTTATTAGATGAAATGTTTTTTGTATTTCCGGACTTTCACCAATTATTTCATCATAATTCAGCGTGGTTGCAATCTCCTCTTTGAGGTAGATTTTTTCTTCTTCAAGTTGTTGCTTGTACGTATTGATTTCATGTAACTGATTTTCTATTTTCTCATTGGCAATTAAATTAGAAACGGTTATCGCCAATTGTGAACAGATGCTTTTGAAGAGTTGCTTCTTGATTTTAAACAGGTTCGATTCGTCGTGTTTAAAATTCATTACCGCAATAGCTTCATCACCCAGCCGGATTGCAACGCCGGCAAGTTTTATTATTCCAAGAGATACGGCTGCGTCTGTGTAGCTGGGAGGCTTGGGTGAATGAACCCAATCATCTATAGAAAAACTTACAACATCTGACGCATTAAGAACTGAATTAAACACGCCATCGTTCACATCTGAAGGCTGAGCAATCATTTGTTGAAAAATAGGAGTCTTCGCAAATGCTGCATCAGGGTCATACAAAATAGGACGGTGTGTTTTTTTATCTTCGCTTAATGCGTGTATTGCGTAATCTTCTATTCCAAATAAATCCTTTAACTGGTGGCTTAATACTTTGGCAAGTGTATATTTTTCCCGAATGGAGGCAATTGCATTACTGAATTCCAGCAACGATGATTTTTCTTTTTCCCGGACTACGATTTCTTCGATGGCCGCTATGTTGGCGATAGCTATGGCAAGCTGTGCAGAAATACCTTTTAGTAAATGGATATTTACCTGACCGGGCTGTA
Organism: Chitinophagales bacterium; assembly: GCA_038251675.1. Taxonomy (GTDB): domain Bacteria; phylum Bacteroidota; class Bacteroidia; order Chitinophagales; family Chitinophagaceae; genus Ginsengibacter. The sequence continues at coordinate 27,235 of JBBSBD010000042.1, forward strand.
TCACTAACAGCCCAACATCCTTGTCTGCAACCATTAGCCGGAAGCCCATCACTTTTTTTGCACCGGCGGCTTTCCAGAAAGAAGCGGCCGGAAAATAGAATTTGCCTTCACGCAATCTTTTTTCAATATCAAATATAGCTCCTTCAGATTGCAATACCGCACCAATAAAAGCACCTTTTACCGGAATTCGATTACTCAGCATTATTTTCCATCCCTCGTCATCAGGGTCAGCCGCCTCGGAATCGTGCATGAAATAGCTATACGCATTTCCATCGTTATTGCGGGTAGTGATGATGTATTCTTTGATATGAAAAATGTTCTTCAAATACTGTTTGAAAATCAGTCGTAAACCTTCTTTATCTCTAACTGTGGCAATATCGTTGCTAAAAGAAAGTAGTAAGGACTTTTCTTCATTGGCTTTTTTAATTTTTTCATTCGCTATAATGTTTGATACCGCAAGTGATAATTGAGCACAAACTCCTTTTAGTAGCCCGGTGTTTAGATTATTTATTTCATTGGGATTGATGTTAAAAAAGATGCAGCCAACATTATTCTCGCCTACACGGAGTGCAAGGCATAATAGCTTCCGAAACCCGACTGCTTTCCAAAAATGGACGTATGCGGGCGGATCAGGCTCCTGGGCAAGCTGTAAAACATCAAGAATTACAGGTTCGTCGGATGTTATGATACTACTAAAGGCTGTATCCGTTATACTGTACTTAAACCTGGTTATTTCCTGAAAATCAATATGACTATGAATCGCATCTCCCAGGTCCATCATAAATGCGCTGTGCGTAACCCGATCTTCATTTATTTGAGCAATTCCAAATTGGTTTATTGCAAATAGTTTCTTTATCCTGGTATTAACCACGCGGTTCAAATCGTTCCTGTGTTTCAACGAGGCTATTTCATAGCTTAAGGAAAGTAATATGGTCTTTTCTTCTTCTCTTTTTTTTATTTCTTCATTGGCTAAAATATTCGACACAGCAACTGATAGCTGTGCACAGACACTTTTCAGTAAGTCGCTTTTTAGGCTTTTGATTGAATTTGTTTCTACATGTAAAAAGGCTGCGCCAACATCTTTTCCTCCCACCTTCAATGGTACTGCAACTATTTGCTCAACTCCTGCATTTTTCCAGAAATATACATAAGCGGGCATCCCACGTTCTTTTACCAGATCGCTGACGTTGAATACAACCGGATCTGCGGATTTCATAATGTAGCTGAAGACCGGATCTTCCACGCTGTACCTGTTTGAGGTGACTTCTTTGTAATCAGAGTGACTTGTTACGGGTTCGTCCAACTCTAACATAAAAGCCTCATAAGTATTTCCTTCAACGCTTATTTGTGCTATACCGAATTCCCTGATAGAAAACAGTTCTCTTAGTTTGTGATTTACAACTTTAGCTAAATCTTCTTTGTTTCTTACAGCCGCAATTTCGTTGCTTAAAGAAAGTAGTATTAGTTTTTCCTCTTCTCTTTCCTTTATTTCTTCATTGAACCTGATATTGGAAACCGCTGCCGATACTGATGAGCAAACAGCTTTCACCAGGTCATTGCTTATTTTTTCAGGCGTATTATTTTCAAGAAGAAAGATAAGGCAACCGATATTCTTGCCTGCTACCTTGAGTGCAAAACCTGTTACCTGCTTTACGTTCAATTTTTTCCAGAAAGCAACGTAAGCGGCAGTTTCAACCAGGGGGATCACTTCATCAACATTCAGTAACACCGGTTCACTTTGTGTCACAATCGTATTGTACACGCCATCTTCAACACTGTATTTTAGCTGGATTACTTTTATAAAATCAATATCATTTCTGATGTGATCATCCGAATCAACTACAAAGGGACTATGTGTTTTTCCATCTTCATTTAACAGTGTAATTCCAAAACCAGTGATGGGAAATAATTCTTTTAATTTGATATTTAAGACTTGTAGTAAATCATTCTTACTTCTTACTGCAGCTATTTCATTACTTAGTGAAAGTAATATTGACAGCTCATTGTCTTTTTTTGTAATAACACTATCGGGCATCGTGGAAGAACCCTGATCAGAAAACAGGGGAGTGCTATGCTGTGGGGGGCTAATATGTTTGTCGGTAATATCCAAAAGCTATCTTTTGTTTTGATTAACTAACCCCTCTATGATGATTAAATCTAATATAATTAAATGAAAATAAATATAGATAACTCACAACCGCCAGTCTTCATCATCTTTTGTTGATCTAAATAAGTCTATAGAGTAAAATCAGTTAAACATTTTAGCCTCGGGAAAAATCTATTGGAATATTGGTTGATAAATTATACATAAATATCAGGTCACCAATCACTACTCTTGTCATTTCGGAATAGCGAACGGGATCTGATTAACTTGTTCCGTTTTATTTATTCTTTCTGCAATAAAATTTATATCACGAATTGACCCTGTTATAACAACAAAATTGCACTTCCCATTCAAGATGGTTTCACCCCTATTACAAGTCTTCGCACGAACTTAAATATCAAATTACTTGATTCGGGTTGAAATGTTGTTTCATCTATTTTCTTCCAATTTTGCGAAGGGTTATAAAGGAGAAAGTTGAAGCGGGTCTTGTATTGCGGCATTGGTAATTTTGAGATGCATCGGTATCTGTGTTTATACTGAGTTATTAGTTAAGTTATGTGCCATAGAAAAAAAATAACGGTAGATATTGAGGGGGTTGGAGTTGGTAGAAAAAGGCGAAGTCTTTTCAACGGAATTTTGTAACCGAAAAATAAATTATTCAAAAGTAAAATTTAGAAAAATGTCAAAAGTAAAATGGAACCTTGATCCGGCCCACAGCGAGCTGATGTTTAAAGTAAAACACCTGATGATAAGTACTGTCACCGGGCATTTTAAAATATTCAGCCTTACTGTTGAAACAGAGGGAGAGAGTTTTTTAAGCCCCTCTGCAATTGAATTAAAAGCCGATGTAGAATCAATTAATACCAACAATGAACAACGGGATACCCACCTGAAATCAGAAGATTTTCTGGATTCTGTAAAACACAGCCACATCATATTTAAAGGCAACAGGCTTGAGGGAAATGAAGACGAAGGAAAAATTTATGGGGAGCTTACAATCCGCGGTGTTACCAAAGAAATTGTTGTTCATGTGGAACATGGCGGTATTGTGGTTGACCCCTATGGCCAAACAAAAGCAGGCTTTACCGTTGATGGTAAAATTAGCAGGAAAGAGTTTGGGTTAGTATGGAATGCTGTTACGGAAGCTGGAAATATAGTAGTGGGTGATGAAGTAAAATTCAGCGGAGAAATACAGTTAATCAGGCAGGTTTAATGCATCGGAAAAAAGAAGAACGGATATGATAAGGATCATTATAAATTGGCTCTCGATTTATTAAGTACGCTTTCAAATATCGGTGTAGGTGGGTCAATCTTTCAAGCTGATGCGGCACGATGAAAGTTATATTTTTTAGAAACTCGTCGCCTTCTTTTTAAAATAAATTAAGTCCTATGCATTTAATAACAACTGATTTCGGAATGAGGTCGACCGCGGCGGAAGTGGCTGCAGGAGTGAGCCTTACCGGCAAACGGGCGATAGTTACCGGTGGTGCTTCGGGCATTGGCGTACCCACAGCACTAACATTAGCTTCCCACGGCGCGGAGGTAACGTTGGGTGTGAGAAATGTACAGGCCGCACAAAAGGTAGTAGATGAAATTATTGCCGCTACCGGTAATAAAAATGTTCACGCCGCTACGCTTGATTTAACTGACCGCAAGAGTATTAGGGAATTTACTTCAAAATGGCAAGGCCCTTTACACATACTAATTAATAATGCCGGTGTGATGGCCATACCCGATCTGCAGCTTACCGGAGATGGATGGGAAATGCAGTTTGCTACAAATTATCTCGGGCATTTTGAATTGGCTCTTGGCCTCTATGATGCGCTGGCGGCGGCAGGTAATGCACGTATAGTTGCTGTAAGCTCAAATGGACACTTATTGTCGCCCGTTACATTTGATGATATCAATTTTGATTTCCGTTTTTATGATCCGTGGGTGGCTTATGGGCAATCTAAAACTGCGGTGATATTATTTGCTGTGGCAGCGGGTAAACGATGGGCAAGTGCCGGAATTACTGTGAACGCTTCAAACCCCGGGGCCATCGCCACCAATTTGCAAAGGCATGTAGGCGGACAGCTGAAAACACCAGCGGAACTCCAAAAAACGCCGGAACAAGGAGCCGCCACTTCGGTATTATTGGCAACGGCACCATTGATGGAAGGCAGGAGCGGTCACTATTTTGAAAACTGCAATGAGGCACCCACTGTTAGCAAGCGGCCGGCAGATTATCATGGAGTTGCAGCTTATGCAATGGATTCAATCAATGCCGACCGGCTTTGGGAAACGGCTTTGGAACTACTTGGCAGATAATGAGGAGCCGGAAATTGCCCCGGTAAAATAATTTGAATCAATGAAAGTTTTAATCGTACTAACACTAATTTCAGTTGTCTATTCCTGGTTTGTTGATAAAGAAAAGACAAAGCAGGGTTTAAGAACGGGCTTGATGATGTTCTTAAATATTTTGCCAATTATACTGGTCGTTATCGCGCTGCTTAGTGTTACCCTATATTTTTAACCCAACGAAATTATCGTTCATTATTTTGGCAAAAGTGCGGGCCTTTTTAGTTACGTCATGGCAGCAATCATTGGTTCAATAGTATTGATTCCAGGTTTTATTGCTTACCCGCTGGCGGGCATGTTATTAACAAACGGAGTGTCATATCCTGTCACCTCTTTCCCTCAAATCGCATAAGCTTTTTTTGGTTTCGGAATTTCTGTTCTTTTATCAAATGTTATGCTTGCATTGAAAAGAACTTTTACGACGGTGCCCTCCTCCGATTCAACAATAAGGCTGCCGTCAATATCCCCGGCAAGCGCATTCATTAGCTTAAAGCCCAAACCAGTTGTATCCGTGCTATCGAAGAGGGGCGGTAACCCGACCCCATTATCGGCAATTATTAGTTTTAAATCCTGCTTTTTATTTTGTGCTAATA
>JBBSBD010000043.1:0-32038 GCA_038251675.1 Chitinophagales bacterium
AAGCAGGTGGTAGAGGTGACCGTTATTACAAAATATTTTCCGCTCCAAAGTGAAGTGCAACTATTATTGCGCATTAAGAATGAAATAAGAAGCCAGTTGATACAGGCGCTCACCTTACCGCTACGCCAGATACAGGCTTCAGATATATTCGATGCACTTCGCAAAGCAAAAAAGGATTTCCTGGTAATTAATCTTGTTATAGAAAGTTCTTATTTGAAAGACAATAATATTCTCATTTATAAAAAAGCCATAGAAAATTTTTATAAAGAGATTTCTGTTTTGAATGCGCCGGATGAAGAAAAGAAAATCCTGGTGTTTTTATTATTCAGGCAATCTGATATTGAAGAGAATGTTCAACTAAGCAACCAGATAACGGATGACCCCGAATTCCTGGCAAATAATAAATTACCGCGTCTCGAAAAAATTTGCATTGATGATATTGAAGACTGGTTACTGAGCAGGAAAATTGAAGAAAGCGAACAGGGAATAAATGCCATCCTTCAAAATTATTTTCCTGAATATTATAACAAGCCTGAAAAAACATTTTCCATGTCGGCGGCGGAGCTTTTGTTGGATAAAATAATTTTTGATAAATCGAAAAATATATAAGTATGCCTTCTGAAAAATTATTTGATCTTAAGAATATTCAGACTACTGCGGATCTTGATCCGCGGTATTATGTGATTGAAGACACAGGCCTGGCCAAAGCTGTGAATATGGCAATATGGTTACAGAAGCCTTTATTGGTAACAGGCGCCCCGGGAACAGGCAAGACCCAACTTGCATTTAAAGTTGCTAACGAACTTGCAAGTCTGGATGAAAAAGACCTGAATGAGTTTGCACCGTTTCTTCCAGCGCCTTTTATTTTTAATACTAAAACCACATCCAACGCTTCTGATCTTTTTTACACGTATGATGCCATAGGACATTTTCAGAAAAAAAGTATTGACCAGGTAAATAGTAATTCAGCATTGATAAGCCAGGCACATCCTTTCATAAAACTGAATGCGCTGGGCAAAGCTATTTTACAAACTTATGGCAGCACAGAAATTGCTACGGATGAAAAACTTATGGAATTGCAGTTGCTTAAAAATTACAACGAGATAGGAGAGGTGCCGCGAAGCACGGTCGTACTGATTGATGAAATCGATAAAGCGCCTCGTGATTTTCCTAATGACCTTTTAAATGAAATTGAATATTATGAATTTTCAATCAATGAACTTAACAGCAGCCTGAAAATAAAGAGAGCGCCGCAAAAAGAAAATGAGCCAACGGCAAGAATCGTGGTAATCATGACGAGTAATTTTGAAAAAAATCTTCCCGATGCATTTTTACGCCGTTGTTTGTTTTATCACATTCCTTCTCCTGATGAAGAGACCTTGTATAAAATAGTTTGCTCACGAATGGAGCCCTATTTGAATGTTATTTATAAAAATGAAACAGAGCAATCTGTTAAAAATAAATTTGAAGACTTAAGGAAAAAAGTGAAAAATGTGATTTCACAATTTCAGCAGTATAAAGAAAAGATGCAGGATAAGCCGCCGTCCAATTCAGAATTGCTAGAGTGGATTAAGGTTCTGGAAGTAGAAGGGTTTTTTACAGAAGAGGTTGATTTTTTGAAGTTGACTCCGGGGCAAAAAACAATATTGCAATACACGCTTCCGATAATTGCAAAAAGTAAAGATGACCAGGAGAAGATTGCTTTCAGCTGAATCGATGATGTGAGTTGAGAGTTGTAAGCTGTGAGTCGTGAGAAATTGAAATGGTGAATTTTGAAATTGAGGCTCTTATAAACAAGTACGATAAATTATAATTTTAAATAAGTACTGCTAATACCTCAACTCCTCTCCGCCGCCGCGCAGAGGAGTTGAGGTCAGGTTCCCATGCTATCTTCTCACATATCAACTCCCCTGGCAACTTTGCTTTCAATGTTGAAAGCAGAAGGCTTCGATATAAGCACATCTGCACTTATTGATTTACAAAAGGTGTTGGCAAACCTGGGTGATGAAAAGATGCAGGACTTTTCTGAGCTGCGATCAATTATCAGCCCGCTCATTTGCCGTAATAAAGAAGAGCAGGAACATTTCAACGCTGTTTTTGTAAAATATGAAACTTATATAAAAGAGAAAACTTACCAGCCAGCCGATCCTATTATAGAAGTTTCGGAAAAAAATAACTACAAAAAAATTGTTGTAAGAGGCGTTATTCTTTTGCTGTTATTATCTGCGATTTTGTATTTGATTTTCAGGCAAAGCCCAAAGCCTAAGCCATCAATAAATGTCGTTGCTATATCAAGTGACAGCCTTACTTATTTAGTTCAGGGGGAACCTGTACTCTTTCGTGCGGAATTAAAAGATACCGTTTCTTCAAAAAAATATCATGTCACATTTAAAATTGATGACAGTGTTTTTCAAAATACAAGAGAGGTAAAAAAAGTATTCGCTACAGACGGCAACAAAAAGATTGCTGCCTTCTTATTGGATGAAAATAATGATACCGCAAGCCTTTACCGCAATGATAAGTTACTGGTTAATTGCGAAAGGCAACCATCGGTAACCATTGCAAAAGACGCATTTGAAACAACTAAAACTTCGAAGAAAAATTATTCGCTGCAATTTACCAATGCGCAAGATAGCGGTATCTATAAATATAAGTGGTATATAAATGACAGCATAGTATCTGATTCTCCACATTTGCAATCTGCTTATCATTCTAATAAAGCATACACGGTTAAAGTGGTTGTAGATACTAAAGGGTCATTTAAGTGCACCGATTCACTTACTGCTTTTTTAAATGAACGGCCTGCTTACCAGTTGTCGGTTACAGGTACTAAACCTTTAAATCTAACTGCAGATATTAATTGGAAGAAAATCTTAATCGCCGGTTTGTACACTTTTTTACTACCGCTTACTTTGGCCGCTTTCATTTTATTTATAAAAAGAAAAAAAGATTTAAAAGAAAAAAGTGGTATGCAGGAACCCGCCGAACTTAAAGAATATACCGGGCCGTACAAAATTGAATTCAAAGACCAGGTTGAAAAAATTTCTGCAGAAAAAGAAATCAGCCTGTTGGCTGAGACCATGCGCAAGAGGCATGTGAATGATATTTCTTTTTTGAATGTACCGAAGACAATTCTGGCTACGATACGTTCCGGCGGATTTCCATTTTTACAATTTTCACCTAAGACTCAACCAACCGATTTTTTGGTTTTCATTGATAAGGAATATGCTGAAAGCCTGCAGGTGAAACTATTTGAATATGTTATTAAAAGATTAGAAACAGAACAGGTAAATATCAATTCCTTTAGTTTTTACAAAGAACCGCTTTTGCTCAGCAATGAGAAGATGAATCAAAGCATGTTGCCGGTGGATAAAGTAGCCCGGCTATATCCAAATACAATCCTGTTTATTTTTTCTGACACAAGAGAATTTTTTGAAACCCTTTCCACGAAATTAAAACAGTGGGTTATTGATAAATTTAAATCATGGACACATAAGATCATTTTGACGCCGGTTCCTGTAAATGACTGGGACTATAAAGAGAATACATTGGTGGCAGCCGGATTTACGTTAGTGCCTGCAGATCTTAATGCACATCACCTTATTACTAATGAAATTAATGATCTCATCAACAGGCAAAAGATTCAAAATGTTGTTATTCCCTCTTCATATTCTTCACGCTTTGTAAATTTTGATGAATGGGGTCAACTGGTAAATTATCTCGGTAACGATCCTGAATTGGTTCAATGGACATCTGCACTTGCTGTGTATCCATACATAGACTGGAAAGCTACAGTCGCTATTGGTAAAGCATTGGAAGAAAAAAGCAATGCGAAAATCAAGCTGGTAAATTATACCAACCTGCTAAAGCTTTCAAGAATCAAATGGATGCAGACCGGCTTAATTCCTGACTCGCTGAGGCTCGAAATGCTTTCTCATCTTAGCAATGATTCGGAGGCTATTGCAAGAAAAACGATGCTTGAATTATTTCACGAAGTGGAAGAAAATATTACCGCTTCGTCAATGATTGTTGATGAATTTGAATTGAATAAAACCGTAAATAAATTTTTGCTTCATACCCGTAATCCTGCAGAACACTTGCTAAGTGCTGCGGAAAATGAAAGGATGAAAAGCTATGTCGAAAATCAATGGCTCGACCAGCCGCTTGAGAAATACCTTGACCGCGCTGATAATACACTTCTTAAAGATGCAAAAGGCAATAAAAGTATTTCACCTGCTGAATACTTTAAAAATGAAGATTTCGTCGAAACTAAAAAAAGAAGCCATGATCGAAATGTCCGGCGCTTATTGGCTGCCGCAGTTTTACTCGCAGGTTTTTATTTTATGTATAATTTTTTTAGGACTGATTCTAACTATAAAACACCAAAGCAATTTACTGACGTAACTTTTAACCTTTTAAAAAATAGTGCTCTTGGCAATTTTAAAAACATTCTTTTCTCGGTTACTGCGAATGATAAAACTTATACCGGCGAAATAGTTTCTGATACATCAATTGTTGTAAAGAATTTACCCATTGATACTTCTCAGCAGGTCATGATACAATTGGCCGGTGATAGTATTGCAAATTTTGAAAAACTTGTAAATCTTAATTCGCAGCAATATACTGTTGCGATTAATCCTCCAAAGGCCCCTGTTCCACTATACATAAGATATAATGATCTGGCTTCTTATGTCGCTATAGAGCAGCAGGTACAAAATGCATTTTCTGATTTTGATATTTCAGCAGCCGGAGCAAATTTTTCAGATTCATCACGCGTAGTTTATTATGAAAGCAATCAAAAAGCAAGGGCCGATTCAATAGTTCAGATTGCCAAAGAAAATTTTGGTATAAATGTGCATACTGAACTTGTTACACAACCAACCAATCCACCTGGTATTCCAATACTATACCTTAATCTCTCAAATAATCAGTGTAACATTATTGCGGCAAATGCTTTACCTGCAAGCCTTAACGAAATATGGAGTGGCGGTACAAGCAACAGGTTAATAAATATCATACCAAGTAAAAGAATTATTTATTATTCTACCGATGATAAAAAAACGTATGGCACTTATCGCATTCAGGAAATATGTTCAAATGCTAAGGGTCTCTACAGGATCATAACAAATGCTGGAAACGGATACCAGGATTTTCTAATAAGGAATGTGAATGCTGCATCTTTCGAATTATCCATTTGCCAAAACAGGTATAAAACTATCGAAGAAGCAAGATCAGTGAATGAAAGCTATTGCGATCATTTTAATGTGATGCGCGTTTACTATGAGACTGATAACTCAAAAGCATTTTTGAGTCGAGGTGGAAAGTTATCCTCAAATCAATTGGTTAAATTAAAGGATTACGTGGCAAAAGGCATTGCTTCAAGAAAAGATCAGATGTTTGGTATAGATATTTTTGGCAACACTTTTAATGCTGAGTCCATAAATCCAATTGCTGTAAAAGCGTCTGTCGTTGCGCTCTTTCCCGGAGTTACAATTAATAATTACGATGCCAAACAGTTTAAAGGCACTCCGTTTGATAGAAACTATTTAACTATTTTTCAATTGTTAATGCCAGGAAATTTCCCCGTAAATCCTGATTGCAACAAAACTTTTAACTCAATGAAGGAAGCGTTAACTGTAAATGCTGCCGTGATTTGTAATCTCAATCTTGCAAAACAAAATTTAAAAAACATACCTTCTGAAGTTTATAAATTTATTAATCTGCAGTCTCTCGATCTTCGGGGTAATCAAATACCAGATGATGAAATCAATAAATTAAAATCGGCTTTTCCGAAATTAAATTTGCAATATGATGCCTCTGTAAAGCAGGATGCAACAAAAGAAACATTATTAACAAGAATTGATTTTGATGCAAAAGGTTATCCCGATGCTAATGCACAATCGAGTCTTCGAAAAATTATAAGTTATTTAAATAATTATTCAGATGCAAACATTCGCATAGTCTTTTCTTACGAAAATGATTACTCGCAGAAAGCCGGCGATATTTATCTTAGCGGGCTTCAAAATTATTTGTCGCAATTAAAATATAATAAGGTGCAAGTAAAAATTGAATATAAAAATAACCCTGTTCAACAGCAACAAAATCTAAAGAAGGGGCCAAATTCAAGTTTATATTTTGACCCATTGTCTGAAAAAAAGTATGCAGACATCTACGGAACGGGCTTCCCTGCTGATTTCTCAAGCCAGCTAAACAATAAAGCAAGTGCAAATTGATTTACCTTACTCAGAGGTAATGGTCTCACATTGCTATCATAATTTAGATATGTCTTTAGGCTTAAAGATTATTGAATAGTATTTTGTCACACAATTGTATCGTTTCATTAAATTCTCTATTTGTACTATCTTCATAATTCGATTCTGGCTTGTTACGAAAACTTATATTAGTTGAGTGATGTACAGCCTGAAATTTCCAATCCCTTAGATCAATCTCTTTTTAAACCTACGTCGCGATAAGATTTATTTTTATTCAGGCAATTGCTTCCCTACAAGAACCCCTACGTATCTGCCTAACAGAAGAATTAGCACTGTTGAAAATTATTTATTATTTAAGCTTCAAATTAAAAATCTCCCCCAATGAGTGTTCAAAAAATTGTAATTAAGGGAACAGAGCAAACGCTTCCGGTAAATCCCAAATCAACAGATGATATAATAGAATTACGCAAATCATACCTGGTAGGCGGAAACGTAAGAGGCATTACAGAGTCGCACGATATTGAGCTAAAGAAAGATGACCTTGTTGAGCTCGTTTTCAACGACGACACTTTATGGTATTGCAATACGGATACAATTGATGAGGTTTTTCCTGATGCAGCAAATGCAAAACGTTCCGGCGACAATGCTTTTGAAATCCCCATGTCTCTTACAAGTGCGGATGCGGAAAGGGGAGTAGTAGGGAGTATTTTGCTGAAGGGCCTTAACATTTTTGCAAAAAAAACAATAGATAAAAAAGTAAAAGACGTTGCGGAAGATTTTGAGAAAAAACAATTGGAAAATACCAGCGGCTTGTACCAGCTCGACGCTAATTTTCAATTGCATCAATTTTCTTCTGCGGTTGCCGGCAAGCCGGTTCTTTTGTTCCTGCACGGCACCGCATCGTCTACTAAAAGTTCTTTTGGCGAATTGTTAAACACAGATCTCTGGAAGTATATACAAAATACTTATGGAAGCAACATACTGGCATTTCAGCACGAGAGCCTTACCAAGAGCCCATTGCAAAATGTGCTGGAACTTGTAAAACAACTGCCGCAGAATATTTCATTTGATATTATAAGCCATTCACGCGGCGGACTTGTGGGTGATACATTGGCTCGCTTTTGCAACACCAACGAAAACAATAAAGGCTTTGACGATAATGAAATTGCCTACTTAAAAAAAGCAGGAAACAGGACAGATGATCTTTCCAATATTGAAGCCATAAAAAAGGAACTTTCCAATAAGAAGATAGCGGTAAACCGGTTTATTCGTGTTGCCTGCCCCGCCCAGGGAACTACGCTCGCCTCAAAGAGAATGGATCATTTTTTTAATGTCACATTTAACCTGTTAGGTATGGCAGGGGGTTTTGTTGTGAGCCCGGTATATAGTGCTTTTAAAAATCTTATCTCAACCGTAATTGATTGTAAAAATGAAGTGGATGTACTTCCCGGCCTTGAGGCAATGAATCCCGATTCTCCATTTATTAAAGTGCTTAACAGCCCGGGATCCAGCGTCATACTCGATCAGCCGCTAAGGATCGTATCTGGAAATTGTAAAACAAAACTAAACCTGAAGGCGCTCCTGATTATTGTAAGCAAATTATTTTATTTAAAAGATAATGACCTCGTGGTAAATACAAGGTCGATGTATTCAGGAACAAAAAGAGATACACCGGTTCAATATCTTTTTGATGAAGCAACTGATGTTGACCACTTCCATTATTTCAAAAATAAAAAAACAAATGATGGAATAATGATGGCGTTGAAGACAACAGACAATACGCTGGTGCCCGGTTTTAGCTTCCTTGAGCAAGCCACACTGGCAGAGATGGATAGAAATGCAATATTGAAACTTGATGGCGGCCAGGTATTCAGTGATACAGTAACGGGAACAAAACCAATTGTAATTGTACTGCCGGGGATTATGGGATCAAATCTTTCAAATGATGAACATTCAGTTTGGATTAATTACCTGAAATTCCTTAGCGGTGGCCTTGAAAAATTAGATATTAAATATACGGATGTTACCGCTCCATCCATTGTAAGTACATCTTACAAGAAGCTCGTAAAATTTTTGGCGACCGATTACGACGTAGTAACTTTTCCTTTCGACTGGAGGTTGCAACTTAATAAGGTGGCGTCGTCGTTAAATGATAAGATCAATAAGCTGTTATCATTTCACCAGCCAATAAAAATAATAGGTCATTCAATGGGCGGTGTACTGGTAAGGGATTTTATACTCACTTATCCTGATACGTGGAAAAAGCTAAATGAATCCACAGGCTTCAAGTTACTTTTTCTCGGCGCCCCTTTAGGCGGTTCTTTCAGGATACCGGTTGTATTCGCGGGCAAAGACTCTATTATAGATAAGCTTGCTAAAATCGATCTGTTTCATACTAAAAAAGGATTGATAAGCCTGTTCTCAAAAATGCCGGGACTGCTAAGCCTTCTTCCTCTTACTGTCGATGCCGGTAATGACTTTTCAAGCATTGATACATGGAAAACTCTGACTGCGCCTTTAGGAGACTGGCCTGTACCCCAGGCGGCTGACCTGAAAGAATTTCAAAAATACCGGGATAACATTATCTCTTCGATGGGAAATATTGACTTTTCAAATATTATTTATATCGCCGGAAAAGATGCGGCTACACCTTGTGGCTATACCATAGAAAAAACCAATCGCGGCGACGAACTGGTTTTCTTAAGCACTGCAGAAGGCGACCAGAGTGTGACATGGGAGAGTGGAATTCCAAAGAAGATGATTGAAAATAATTCAGTCTATTATGTAAACGTTTCGCATGGTGGGCTTGCTAACGATCCCTCAATATTTAAAGGTATTACGGATATCATTGCCTCCGGATCTACAAATTCCCTGAGCAAGGTAAGGCCCGAAATACGCGGAACTAAAAAAGTGTTTAGGTCACCAGAGCAACAAGATTTCGATCTCTCTGCAGATGGAGTTACCAATACACTCTTAGGATTGGACGGCACCGTTACACAAGAAAAGGAACAATCGAAACTAAATGTTACCATCAGTAACGGGGACCTCAGGTATGCATCATATCCTCTGCTTGCGGGGCATTTTTTGAACGACGGTATTTTGAATGCAGAAAGGGAAATTGATAAGAACCTCAATTTTGCTTTATCCGAAATGCACAAGCTTTCAATTTACCCGGGCGATATCGGCAGCAGTGAAATTTTTATTCAAAAGAACGACAGCTTCAATGGTGCTGTGATAGTGGGACTTGGAGAAAATGGTGACTTTACAGCTTACCAGCTTATGCAAACGATCGAGCAGGGAGTAAGCAAATATTTGCTGAACCTTAGCCGTAAAGACTCTGAAATTTATGATTCAAAAGAACAACAAGGTAAGTTTGGTATTTCTTCCCTCATAATTGGCAGTGGTTATGGTGGCCTTTCTTACGAGAATTCGATAAGGGCGATTATGCAGGGAATTCAAAATGCCAATGATAAAATTAAAAAACTTCGGCCTGAAAATTATATAGCTATCGAGTATCTCGAGTTTATTGAACTTTATGAGGATGCTGCATTGAGCGCCTTTTATTCCTTAAGCAGGATTGAGGAGGAGGATAGCACATCTTTAAGAATTAAAAAAGACAGTCAAAAAATAAAAATTCTTTTAGGTTCAAAAAAGAGAATTCTGTCACAAACTTCAGAAGGGTGGTGGAATAGAATAACAATTCAACTTGAGAAACAAGATAAAGATTCATCTGCCATTCGCTCAATGCTGTTTAATACTTCTACCGGGGGTGCAACAGAGAAGCAAAGAAAATTAAGGAGCAATCCAAAAATTGTAGAGAAAATAATTGATGATATTTCTACGAAAAATATGTGGTCTGAAGATCTTGCGAAAACTATTTTTGAGTTGCTCATTCCTAATGATTTTAAAGAACAGTTAACAAGGCAGGGTAATATCAACTGGATCCTGGATAAAAGTACCGCATCGTATCCATGGGAATTGCTACAGGACAGGTCTGCCGACGCAAAACCTTTGTGCATAAATGCAGGAATGATACGCCAGCTTGCAACCCAGGATGACAGGATAAAAATTAACCTGGTTTCTAAAAACACTGCACTGGTAGTAGGCGATCCTTTTCTTGATGGTTATGTTACGCAACTGCCGGGTGCTTATGCAGAAGCCGAAATGGTTTCAGCTTCGCTAAAGGCAAATGATTTTACACCCACTTTAATTCTAAGAGGTTCAGCCGCTGATATTATTAAGAGTCTTTTTTCAGAAGATTATAAAATCATTCACCTGGCAGGGCATGGTATGTTTAATCCCGATGATCCCGCAACATCGGGGATGGTGATCGGTAATGAAGTTTACCTGACAACAGCCGAAATTTCGCAGATGAGCATGACTCCGGAACTTGTTTTTGTGAACTGTTGTTTTCTTGGAAAAACAGATGGCGTATCCGAGGACTTGTATCGTAGCAGGTATAAGCTTGCCGCCAACATAGGTACTCAGCTTATAGAAAATGGTGTGAAAGCTGTAGTGGTTGCCGGCTGGGCTGTTGATGATGCGGCTGCGATGGAATTCACTAAAGTATTTTATGCAGAGATGCTTTCCGGTGCAGGGTTTGGTGAAGCGGTTCAAAAAGCACGCAAAACAATTTATGACAATTATCATACAGTTAATAATACATGGGGAGCTTATCAATGCTATGGTGATCCGTTTTACAAATTTGATAATCGTTCAAGGCAAAACTGGAAATTTGCACCAAAGTATATTATAGCGGAAGAAGCTGAAATTGCTTTGTACAATCTTCACAACGAGATGGATCTTGGCCAATATGATGAGAATGATTTACTCACCAGGCTCATTGCGATATCGCAGGCAGTAGATGATGCCGAACTTCGCAATTCTGAAATAACAAGTATGGAGGCATTTATTTATGCTGATCTCTTCATGTATGATATGGCGGTTGCAAAATTTGAAATGGTAATGGCGATGGAGAAAGCGAATTTTTCAGTAAGGGCTCTTGAAAAGTATTGCAATGTAAGGGCTAAAAGATGCGTGAGTGAATATGCAAAAATTAAAAAGCCGGCTAAATTTTTAAAGGAGATAGATGGAATAATAAAGAGCCTGAAAATGTTGATGGAAATACATTCAACCACGGAAAGGAATAATTTGCTGGGAAGCGCTTACAAGCGCAAGGCATTTATCTCCACTAGTGAGACGGATAAAACGAAGTCATTAGCTATGGCTGCATATTATTATATGAAGGCGCATTACTCACCCACCAATAGCAATAAGGCATATTCACTCTCCAACTGGCTTGAAATAGAAAGTCTCCTGGTATTGCTTGGGGCTCATAAATGGGGCGATACTATTTCCTTCGAAAAAGATTCCTACAAACTTTTTGATTATGCCGATGCGCTTACAGAATTACAAAACATCAAAGATGCATTAAATGTATCTACCGCCGGCGACATGGACTACTGGAAACTTGTTGAAGCAGTTGATATTGGTTTGTGCACGCTTATAGTTAATCCTTCTTCCGTTACCGACACAAAAGCCTGGGACGAGGTTCTCATGGCTTATAGAAAAGTATGGCAGATGGCGGGATCGAAGGGGTATAAGCTTTCTGAAATTGAACACATGGATTTGTTGACAGACGCTTTGGTGCAAACCAGGAAAAGAGACGCTGTGAATTTAAGAAAGAAGATAGAAGGCCTAAAAGCTGAGCTTTCGAAAATAATTTAATTTTTTTTGCAAAAAATAGAAACGGGTATTTATTGCTTCCAGGATGGATTCATAAGGTGGCCGTACTGTCTTAATAATTTTTCAAGATCCGCAACCTGGTCGTCGTAACCTTTAAGAATCCATGGAGTAGGTTCCAAACCCTGGCCATCGCATCGGCTTTTTTATATTCATCCATTTTACTGAGGCCAAAATACGCTTCAGCTTTGTTTGCAAGAATATAATATTCCTCTTCATTTTGAATTTTTTGCTGGCTGATTGCTATGTCATTAGCAGGGGAAGTTGAAATAGAATCCGCATTATTTTTTTTCTGTCTGATAATTCCGCTAAATCTTTTTCACATAGATCCAGCACTTCGTTCCTGTACCTTGATGCCCAGGTAAGATCAGCGATTTGATCTTCTGGAGTAGCGCATATTTTTGAATCAACCTGCAGGTTAATAAGATAAGCGAGGTTGATGCCATGATACCTGTTGCTAAGTAAATAATAAGCCCGCTCAAAATAGGTTATGGCATTTCGAAGATGTTCATTTCCTTGTCCGAAATTATATAATCTTTTTTCGATTTTGCCTGCAAGGGCAACCGTTTCTGTATCATTGGTGTGATTAAGGTCAAGCTTATTTAAAGTATTTATTGCATCCTGTAATGCGGAAATCTCGTCGGGTTGTTTTGTCTTATAAGTCGCCAGGGCAAGCCGCTGGATCAAATAGGGGTTATAAGCAAATGTATTATCAGGCCATCATTGTTTAATACACTGTCAATTAAATCACCCAGGATTTTCTGAAATCTTAAAACTTCAAAATAATCAATACTGTCGCCAAGCGTGTTGTATTTGCTGATAAAAATATGGCTCAGGTCAAAGGGGTAGGAAAGCTGCTGTTCAGAAATAACTATGATCGCGCGGGGGCGCAATGCGTTTCTTAAACCCAACTCGTACACTGTATTTGCATTTGCGGTAGAAAGATCAGCAATGACTATATCGGCTGTAAGTAATTCCTGGTACATGGGTACATCTATTGAGCCGAAATATTTTATTTCATCCGCCCTTATGCATTCGAGACCTTAATTCTCAACAACAGATTTTATCAATGCATTATAAGAGTAATCAAGATTTATGGTGCGGCCGGTGGCAAAATCTATTTTTTTGCCACCGGCCCATTACGACAAAGCACCTTTTTTTGCCTCGCCAGATGACGATTGAATGTCTCCCATACATATTTTTTTTGCAGAAAGAAATCTGCCTTTGCATGTTGAATCTAAAAGTACTTTTTAAATGTATTAAATCGATTACTTTTTTTTAAGGAGATTCGCATTTTTGAATTCTGAGAAACGGTAAATTATGAAGAGATAAGTGGATAGAACATCAAGGCAAATAAAGAGTGCATCTTTCAAATCATGCCAAACGCAGGATGAGTATAGAAGTTAGTGAGAGATGTTCGATAAAATCTATGCAGGAGTTGGCCTGGCCTTTTTTAGCTCGCTTAGTTCGCCTTTTTTATACCGGAAATATCTTTTAAGGTTATTGATTGGCTCTTCGTAAAACTTAAGGGAGAGCCAGGAAAATAAGACCAGTAATATTAGATTTTCAACAACGATGATAGAATCAAGATGAGGAAGTGCCCAGGCCGGCAGAAAGCGATTAAAAAGCTTGTCGAGCAATGGTGAATCCCACGGTAGAAAAACATGATAGAGGTACATGCCATAACTTATTTTACCAAGAAATATCAAAAAGCGGTTATTGAAAATAAAAGAAAAATTCATCTTCTTACTTTCACCTTTGTACACAATGTAAGAGATTACACAACCTCCCATAATCGAGCGAAGAAATCTTTGTTGGTGAATAAAATAGTTATGATCAACAAATATTACACTAAAGAAAATTATGAGGCTGATGATGGCAAGCACCTGGAAAACCAGGAACATCTTTCTCACATGCTGAGGATGATATAATGCAATCCATGAAATAAATGCGCCAGTGCCGAAGGCATCAAAGCAAGTGTAGGTGGGCATGTATCCAAAGTCCATATCAGTTATTAGTGTTTGGCTTATAAACCCGATAGAAATAAAAATAATTATTGCATGCAGTAAATATTTTCTATTGATCAATAAAATTACCCATGGCCAAAATAGATAGTATTGCTCCTCAACCGCGAGCGTCCAAAAATGTGTCGTCATATCTGACCATACCTTCGTGTGGTATAAATAAAAATTAATAGTATAAGTAAGACTAGGTAAAAGATCTTGCTTAATAGTTGAAGGTATAAGATGAGTAACATGAAAAATCACGATAAGGAAAACAGTGAGAAAATAAGCTGGAAATATTCTCAGCGCTCTGCGAATAAAAAAGTTTTTATAAACAAGCGTTATGGGAAGATCAAATTCCTCTGCTTTATTTCTGCTGATGAATAAAATACTTGTAATCAAAAAGCCACTCAATACAAAAAAGAAATCAACATCAAAAGGGCGATTGGGGTATGTACTCAACAGTATATTCTCGGGCAGCCAGTGAAAGCCGACTACCAGCACAACCGCAATTCCTCTTAAAGCATCTAATTGTTTTATCTGTTTCAATCCGCTAACTCTTTTATCTTAATTACTAAACTTTGGTTCAAAGCTAAAACTATTATTTTCCGGGGTTTATTGTTAGTATCTGTGTTTGTTCCTCCGTGTTTCTTTTCTAAAAATTCAAAAATCCTCGCAATAATAGTTTTTAACGGCAAGCCGGAAAAATAAAATAGTTGTATTTTGTTGTAAGCGCTTGATTAAATCATCGCTGTTAAATATTATGGTGAAATACTTTATAATTACGATTGCTCTCTTTTCGGTTGCATCTTGTACTAACAACAAAAAAAATGATAAAGCCTCCATGATAATTGACAAATGTATTGAGGCGCATGGTGGTGAAAATTACCGCCACCTCGATGTGTCTTTTGACTATCGAAAATTCAGCATGCATCTCATGCAGAATGAGGGAACATTCCTTTATGAACGAACAACCAAAGACTCTGCGGGTAATGAGATTCATGACGCACTTAACAACGATGTCTTCACAAGAAAAATAAATGGCAAAGTTCAGGATCTTTCAAAAAAGGACTATGAAAAGTATAAAGAAGGATTGAATGCGATCGCCTACTTTGCGTTGTTGCCTTATAAACTTTCTGAACCCGCTGTAAATCTTAAATACCTTGGTGAAATAAAAATCGGCGACATTACTTATGATAAAATTGATGTAACCTTTGATAAAGAGGCTGGTGGTAAAGATCACCAGGATAAATTTTGTTACTGGATAAACAGGCAGACGCATACGATGGATTACTTATCATATTCTAATGGTGGTCCAAGGTTTAGGAGAGCAATACGGCGCCAGAAGGTCGATGGTGTTTTATTCCAGGATTATGAAAATTATAAAATACAGGACTCGACTATATCAACGGCTGATTATGATAAAGAATTCAATTCAGGAAAAGCCATTTTACTTTCAAAAATTGAGCAATCAAATTATAGCTCGAATGGTTCTAAATAATTTTTTAATGCGCCTTAAAAATCCACCGCCTGTGGCGGTGGTCATGGTCTGCTGGCTACGCCTTACTTTTGGGAATGTGCAGCAGTAAATACAAGAAGCTATCGCTTGTAGTTTATAATTGCGATTATCATATAGTGTGGACACCGAAATACCGTTATAGAGTACCACTCCGCATAGTTTCCCTTAGGCACCCATGCAGGTTCTGAGTAAACGCCTCAGTGAATAAATATTCCAAACTTTGAATCGGTGTATCATTCGGGAATAGACTGTTTATCAAGGCTTCCAGGTGGAATCATATTTTTGGACAAAAGTTTTTGTTGCGATTAATAAAATAAAAAGGGGCAATATTTTATTCATGTTCAATTATTTTTCGATAAGACTTTCATCAATCAGATAGGTTTCAATCTCAGATATCCCTGTTGCTTCTTTTTGTTTCTCAATGGAAAGAACAACATGACTGGCTTCTACAGCCGGAAAAGTGAGGATTCTTTTATGGCCTATCGTAATCCCGTTTATTTCTTTTATCATTTCATATTTCGAGTTCAGGAGCTTTATCGTGAATTGTATGCAGTGCTGGCCGTTTACCAGGTTTTCTTTTAAGACAACGCAATTCATTTTTTGCGGACTTCTAAATTCAATTCCCATGGATTGAGCAAAAGGAAAATTAACCAGTTCGAAGGATGCAGTATTTCCGTCATTTATTTTTGCTGTTATTCTTTTCCCGTTTTGTGGTATAAAATATCCACGGCCTCTCCGGGAAAGATTGTCTCCAAAATTTTCACTTCTTAATTTCTTGAAATCAACAAGTGATGCCGAATCATATTTAGTAATTAAACCCCTTCCATCCGGAGGTACGTTCAGCAACAAACAAGCGCCTCTGCCCACACTTTTTAAATACAATTCAAAAAGTTGTTGTGGTGTTTTTACTAAACTGTCTTCTTTTTTGTGATAAAACCATCCCGGGCGAATACTCACATCACACTCAGCAGGTATCCAGTTTTTACCATAAATATTTCCTGTGTTTAAAGTGTCCGTTGACGGCGCACCTGCGCCCCGCATAAAGCCTGCAGTATCCAGTGTATTCCAGTTCGTTTTTCCTGCGATTCCATTTTCATTACCTACCCATCTTATATCAGGGCCAATATCACTAAAGATTATGGTATTAGGCGAAAGCGTTCTGATGAGTTTTTCAAAACGATTAAAATCATAAACCTGCTTTTTGCCATTAGGCCCTTCGCCATTGGCTCCATCCCACCAAAGCTCCCAGATGGGGCCATAGTTTGTAAATATTTCCGTCAGCATATTTGCAAATACATCATTGTATTTGTCGGTGCCATACGCAGGATGATTTCTATCCCACGGTGAAAGGTACACGCCAAACTTCAATCCGTATTTTTTACATGCTGACGATAATTCTTTCAGCACATCTCCCTTACCATCTTTCCAATTGCTTTCTCTTACCGTATGTGTGCTGTATTTACTTGGCCATAGGCAAAAGCCATCATGGTGTTTGGCCGTTATAATAATTCCTTTTGCTCCTGCTTCTTTTGCAACACGGCACCATTGATCACAATTCAATTCTGTAGGATTGAATACTTCTTCTTTTTCATTTCCATGTCCCCATTCAAGATCGGTAAATGTGTTTGGGCCAAAATGTGTGAATAAATAAAATTCCATGTCATGCCAGGCAAGTTGCGCTTTTGTTGGCTTTGGTTCGGTGCTTTTATTTGTTTGCGCACGGGTTGCTGAGATTGTAAACAAAAAAAGGATTGCAATAAATATTTTCATTAAAAAAAGTTATGAATTTGTGAGATGATTTTAAATTTTACTTTATTTGCATTTCAATAATGGTATCAACATCGTTAAATGCAACACCTTCCAAATTTATAGTAGTACCATTTTTATCCTGTTTGAATTTTAAGGGTTGACTATTCGCCATCAGCGAGCACTTCTGGATCTTTCCGGGCAAGCTTTCAAAAACGATGGATGATTGACCTGGATTTTTCAAAATATGTACATAGAGCATTTTATCTTTTGCGGTTACAACGCCCCATGATTGCGGGCTAATCAAATTGCCGTTTGTACCATAAATGCTTTCTCCATTTTGCCGAAGCCATTTACCCATCTCTTTTAAAGTATCCTGGAATTCCTGTTGTATTATGCCGTTAGGCATTGGGCCAACATTCAATAAAAAATTAGCATTGCGGCCGGCGGCGTTTACCAGGTAATGAATTAATTGTTTCGAAGATTTATAATTTGTGTCTGTAATATTAAAGCCCCATGAATTATTCATTGTTTCACAAGTTTCAAGGGGCATCCTTTGCGATGCTTCCTGGAAGCTTAATCCTGATTTATTTTCTCCGGGAAGATCTCTTTCAAACATTTGAAAATCTTCACCGGGAAATGGAGTTAGGTGATGATTATTGCCGATTAAACATTGCGGTTGAAGTTTATGTATCAATCCGTAAATTTCATCATAATGCCAGTCGATCCGTGAAGAGCGATCTTTCTCTCCCTCAGGTTTTGTCTGGTCCCAATGACCATCAAACCATATACCCGCAATCTCTCCATAATTTGTTAATAATTCCGTGAGTTGATTTTTCATGAATTGAAGATAACTCGCATAATCGCCATGGCCTTTCCTGCCGCTGTATTGTCCTGTTCTGCCCGTTTCGTGGGGGTAATCTTCTCTTCTCCAGTCCAGCAAAGAATAATATAAAAAAAGTTTGATCCCTTGTTTATGACATTCGTCTGCCATCATTTTTACTACATCTTTTTTGTAGGGAGTATTCATAATGTTGAAATCAGAATATTTCGTATCCCACATACTAAAGCCATCATGATGACGCGTGATCAATGTTATGTATTTCATGCCGGCATTCTTCGCCATACTTACCCATTGCTCAGCATTAAATTCTATGGGATTGAAAAAATGCATGAGACGGGTATAATTTTTCACCGTTATCTTCCGGTTATTCATCACCCATTCGCCATCTCCGGGAATGCTAAATGGCCCCCAATGAATGAACAGGCCAAATTTTGCATCGCCGAACCACTCTCTCGCTTTTATATTTTCGGGAGCAGGTGTATAGGTTTGCGCAGATATATTGCAAAATAGAATGAAACTGAATAAGGCTGTAAACAAAAACTTCATTGGTAATAATTTAATTGTTGAGTTTGCAAATTGTATTCGTGGAATATGCAAGAGTAAAAATTGTCTTGAATAAAAGTATTGCATTATTGGAACTTTAAATGCCCGTATTTCTAATTCAATTTCCTGCTTCCTCCTCATAATCGAATATGAAAGAGTTGATAAGTGAAATAAATACTATCTTCTTCGAAAATCTGTGTAGAAAAATTAATTGTAAGAATGACAAGAAGTAAAAAATGAGTAATTTAGGCTCTGGCAGAATATCAATTTACTTTTTATGAATGCCAAACAGATAACTAGCCGGACTGGATGAACGATTGCAAATAATAAATCTAAATTGAGCCCCGGGATATACACAATCTCTTAGTTTTCTTAATGCTCATTGGAAAAAAAACTCGCCTGTTTGTTAAGCAGAATTGCTTTAGAAGACAAAATGATGGCGAATAAAAATTAAATCTATGCCAGGAGATTCCCTCTATGTAAATAACAAAGCCCTTGCTCAAAACACGTACGATGCCATAGTAATCGGTTCCGGTATCAGTGGTGGCTGGGCTGCAAAAGAGCTTACAGAAAAAGGCCTGAAAGTTTTGATGCTGGAACGTGGCCGCGACTTTAAGCATATAAAAGATTATAAAAGTGCACCTAAGCGACCCTGGGAGTTTGAGCACCGGGGTAAAGCAACATTAAAGCAAAAGGAAGATAATCCTGTAATATCAAGGGATTGGGCCATGTATGGTACCGCAGCCCAGGAGGCGATAATGGATTATTGGACCAATGAAAAAGATTGTCCTTATGTAGAAGTAAAGCCATTTACATGGTGGCGCAGCTACCAACTTGGAGGCCGTTCCATTTTATGGGGAAGGCAAAGTTATCGCTGGAGTGATTTTGATTTTGAAGCAAATGCAAAAGATGGAATCGCAATTGACTGGCCTATTCGCTATAAAGAAATGGCGCCGTGGTATGATTATGTTGAGACTTTTGCCGGCATCAGCGGTTCCAAAGAAGGCTTGCCTCATCTACCGGATGGACAATTTTTACCACCAATGGATTTGAATTGTGTTGAAAAAGATGTTGCGTCAAGGATAAAGGATTATTACAAAGGCAATCGCCACATGTTTATTGGCCGTGTGGCAAATTTGACGCAGGCAATTCCGGGCAGAACCAAATGCCAGTTTAGAAATCGCTGTTGGGAAGGATGTCCCTTTGGAGGATATTTTAGTACACAATCTTCCACACTTCCTGCGGCTACTGCTACAGGAAATCTAACCGTGAGGCCATGGTCTATTGTTACAAAAATTATTTACGATAAAGACAATAAAAAAGCGACGGGAGTTGAGGTACTCGACGGAGAAACTAATAACACCTACACATTCAATGCTAAAATTATTTTTTTAAATGCATCTGCATTAAACAGTGCATGGGTATTGATGAACTCCGCGACTGATGTTTGGCCTGGCGGCCTGGGAAGCAGTAGTGGTGAATTGGGGCACAATATTATGGATCATCATTATATGCTGGGTGCGCAGGGAACGATAGAGGGTTATGAAGACAAATATTATTATGGCCGGAGAGCAAATGGATTTTATATTCCCCGCTTTGCCAATTTATTTGGAGATAAAAGAAATTTCCTGCGTGGCTATGGTTACCAGGGAAGCGCCAGCAGGCAAGGCTGGAGCCGCGATGTGGCTGAGTTAAACATCGGGGCAGATTTTAAAGAAGCACTCACGGAACCGGGTGCATGGACAATAGGCGCAACGGGCTTCGGAGAAATATTGCCTTACCATGATAACAAAATATCGCTTGATAAAAATGTGAAAGATAAATGGGGGCTTCCGGTTCTTGCAATGGATGCAGGATTAAAAGAAAACGAGGTAGAGATGAGAAAAGATATCATTAAAGAATTGGTGGCAATGTTTGAAGTAGCAGGAGTAAAAAATATAACAACCTGGGATAAAAATTATGCGATAGGGCAGGGCATACATGAAATGGGTTCAGCTCGCATGGGAAAAGATCCGATGACTTCTGTTCTTAATTCACATAACCAGGTTTGGGATGCAAAAAATGTTTTCATAACGGATGGCGCCTGCATGGTTTCAAGCGCATGTCAAAATCCATCACTTACTTACATGGCGCTTACCGCAAGGGCGGCTGATTATGCAGTGAGTGAGTTAAAGAAAGGAAATTTGTGATAGTGAAAGCAACATCTGCACACATTATTGGCAATCATGACGAAGGACATTGCTTAGTTATTTAAATCGGTGTACGGAGCTTTTTATATTAAAACTTAAATTTAAAATATAGATAATGAAAAAAATCATCTTCCTGGTCTTTCTGGTTATAATAAACATCACTACGAATGCGCAGGAAAATAATGCCTTTGCTGTACAAGCGACTATTGAGAATGGTGTTATAGAAGGAAATTATGATACACAAAACGGGATACAAAAATACTTTGGTGTTCCATTTGCCAAACCACCGGTAGGTGATTTGCGCTGGAAAGCCCCACAGCCATTAGGAAATTGGAAAGGGGTGAAGGAAACCAAAAAGTTTGGTCCTCGCCCAATGCAAGCTGTTGTGTTTGGCGATATGAAGTCACGTTCGGATGGTGTAAGCGAAGACTGCCTTTATCTTAATGTATGGACACCTGCAAAACGCAATACCAAAGGCCTGCCGGTGCTTGTTTATTTTTACGGAGGGGGTTTCGTTGCAGGTGATGCATCAGAGCGAAGATATGATGGTGAAAATATGTCGAAGAAAGGCATCGTAGTCGTTACCTGTAATTATCGCCTGGGTGTTTTTGGTTTCTTAGCTCACCCGGATTTAAGCGCTGAATCTCCTTATAAGGCTTCGGGCAATTATGGTCTGTTAGACCAGGTCGCGGCTTTGAAATGGGTGCAGAAAAATATTGCTGCATTCGGAGGTGATCCTAAAAAGGTTACCATCGCAGGTGAGTCTGCAGGTTCCATTTCGGTGAGCTATCAAATGGCTTCGCCACTCTCTAAAAATTTAATAGCAGGAGCTATAGGAGAAAGTGGTGCAGGAATAAATCCCACACTTGCGCCAGTATCTTTAGCAGACGCAGAAAATGCGGGAGCGGATTTCGCTAAAACTGCTGGTTATCCAACCATAGCTCAATTGAGGAAATTGAGCACCAGAGATGTCTATGAAATTTATAATGAATCCAAAAGATTTGGATTCCCTGTGGTATTAGATGGATATTTTTTATCAAAAACATTGCCTCAAATTTTCAACGCCAAAGAGCAGGCGCAGGTGCCGCTGCTTGTTGGCTGGAACTCCGCTGAAATTCCAGGTCAAGCCTTTATGCAAGACCAGCCATATAAAGACGAAAACTATGTTGCACGGGTAAAACATGATTATCCAAATGATTTTGAAACCGTCCTAAAATTGTATCCTCATGGTTCAGAAAAGGACATTGAACTTTCGGCAACAGCATTAGCCGCTGACAGGTTCATTGCCTACAGCACATGGAAATGGTTTGACCTCCAGGTTAACAATAGTCCGAAACCTGTCTATCGGTATTTATTCAGCAGAATACGCCCGCCATTGGCAGATAATTCCATGACACCGGGTTTAGCCGGAGGAACTGTAAAGAAAGATTCTGAAGCGCCTAAGCCGCCGCCGCCCGTTGGCGCTGTCCACGCAAGTGAAATTGAATATTGCATGGGAAATCTAAACATTGTGAATGACTATGCATGGACGCCTGATGATTACAAAGTGTCCGAGACCATGTTTAATTACTTTGCAAATTTTATCAAAACAGGAAACCCCAACGAAGGTAAATTGCCGGCATGGGATCCGGCCAAAGCCGGTGAGCATACCCCTCCCGTGATGGTATTGGATGTTGAATCAAAAACGGTAAATGCTACTAACGATGATCGTTATGAATTCCTGGATAACGCTTATAAGAATAAATAAATGAACTTGCAGAACATGAAATGGATTGTATTTTTTTTGCTGGTAATTTTTTCGAATCCGGTTTTATGTCAAACATCGTCAATGGAAAGGCCCCGGACTATTGTAACAACTGACGGTGAAATTGATGATGTGGATTCATTCATCAGGATGCTGCTTTATTCTAATGAATTTAATATTGAAGGATTAATATACAGCAGTTCTATGTGGCATTATAAGGGCGATGGAAAAGG
Organism: Chitinophagales bacterium; assembly: GCA_038251675.1. Lineage (GTDB taxonomy): Bacteria > Bacteroidota > Bacteroidia > Chitinophagales > Chitinophagaceae > Ginsengibacter. Next base: position 22,776 of record JBBSBD010000043.1, read on the forward strand.
AACAAAGATGATTTCCGAAATGGATATGACCAAAAAAATGTATGGAGAGAGAACAGGCTTGCGCTGGGCCGGTACACATTGGATGCAGGATTTAATAGATGCTTACGAAAAAGTTTACCCGAAGTTAAGTACGAATGCAAAAGGCTTTCCTGATCCTTCTGGATTGCGAAGCATTATAAAGGTCGGTAATATCGATTTTGAAGGTGAAATGGAACATGATACAAAAGGCTCAGATTTTATAAAAGCTAAGCTTCTTGATGGCAATCTTCAACCTATTTATTTGCAGGTTTGGGGTGGAACTAATACAATTGCAAGAGCTTTGAAATCTATCGAAGATGAATATTCTAGTACGTCCGATTGGGAAAAAATTTATAAGAAAGTATGCGATAAAGCCATCATCTATGCAATACTTGACCAGGATGCAACCTACCGGAAATACATTTCAGTAAATTGGAAAGACATCAAAGTGTATTATAATTCTCACCAGTTTTGGTGTTTGGCTTATACCTGGAAACAGGCTGTTAATGAAAATCTTCAGCCCTTTTTGGAAGGGAAATTCATGGGAGAAAAGATCATCAATAATCATGGCCCCTTAATGAAAATGTATTACAGCTATGGCGATGGTCAAAAGCAACCCGGAGATGATGAGCATATACACGGTGATATCACAAAAATTGCAAATACACAATGGGGAAGCTTTCATCAATATGATTTTATTTCAGAAGGAGATTCTCCGGCATTCTTGCATTTGATTGATGTGGGTCTTGGAAATTTGGAGAATCCGGAATTTGGTGGCTGGGGCGGTCGTCTGAAACAATCAAAAACAAATCCTAACAAATGGGAAGATGGCGAAGAGGTAGCCGATTACAATCCATATTCTAACAAGATGGATTTGGCATATCCTCAGATAAGGTGGCTTGAAGCGATCCAAAATGATTTTGCGGCACGCGCCGATTGGTGTGTAAAAGATTACAAAGATGCCAATCATCCTCCAAAAATTTTTGTAAAAAACAAACAATTGCAGGTAAAGGCCGGGCAGAAAGTAAAGGTCGTGGCTGCCGCGACGGATCCGGACACTAATGAAGTAAGTCTTTCGTTTTGGCAATACCTGGAGGCTGGGACATCACCTGAAAAAGTTTCCATTGAACCAAAAGGCAAACAGGCGATAATTCAAATTCCTGTCACTGCAAAGAGCGGCGACACCATACATATTATTGTTGAAGGAACGGACGATGGGACACCTGCCTTAACGAGATATCAAAGAGTGATATTGACGATAAAATAGTTTAAAAATAAATTGATAAAAATATCTTCTTTTTGAAATCGTTTCAAGACGTAATAGAAATTATTTTTTGCTTTAGAAATACTTCCCAGCTTACTTTTTATTTCTGAGCTCTGCAAGTGTCCAGGGTTTCTTTCTATCTTTATTTTCTTCCCTTATCTTTTTTACCTCATCTTGTTTTACAATGGGAGAAGAGGTTTCGTTATTTCCATGAATATTACCAAATTCATAGCGGGTATAACTCAATACTGATGCTATCCATCTATCGCTATTATCCGCCATAGAGGGCATTTCACCAGGATATGTTTTTCCTTCGACAGGGCCGCTTAACCCATTAAGCAATATTCTTATTGTATTGTCTTTTTCGGCAAATTGAAATGGCTTTGCGCCAACGAGCGGTGGTGCCGCCATAGTACCACCGGCAGTCAATCCCTTTCCATCACCTCCATGACAATTTGCACAAAGTGATCTAAAAGTAGTCGCTCCTTTTAGTATCGTTTTTTTGTCTTTTGCAGTCATATTGCTAAGCCTGCCTGAAAGATTTTTTACAAGATCGTTTTCATCGAGCGCATCTTTTGCAGCCACCAATATTTCATTATTTGCATTCTGTTCTACAATTTGTTTGACAACAGCTCTTGCTTCATTGGAATTGCTGTTATACATTGACAGAAGCACCTGCAGGCGAACATCGTAATTTACATCGTCTTTAAGCTTTGCAACTTCATCTATTACCTGGCTATCGTTTTTCTTCATAAAAGATTCACTTATCCAAACCGCAGTTTTTCTTACTTGCGGATCAGGATCATTTAAAGCATTCGACAGCACTTCTTTATCAATCGCATTCAATCCTTCTAAGGTCCACAAAGCATGTATTCGTGCCAGTTGGCTAGTATCATTTTTTGAATTTTTTTGTTGCCCGGCGGCAATCTCTTTTAAAGCAGGGATTACCGATCTGTCCCCGCGCAGAATGATAAGCTTTTGCGCATTATCCCGCCACCAGCCATTTGGATGCCCAAGGTATTTGAGAAGTACTGACGAAGATTCATTCGGCATATTCGGTTTAGGCCCCTCTTTGAAACCATCATAAACGACTCTATAAATGCGGCCACCGGTAATGTTTTTAGCAAGGCCAAGGCTATCAATTTTGTTGCGGAGAAAAGATCCGGGCTTTGTCCAGTTTCCCTGCTGGATAATTCCATGGTTCATATCTACGATGTATAAATTTCCATCAGGGCCGGTAGCGCTGTTTACAGGGCGAAAATTCATGTCCGATGATGATATAAATTCCATGCTGTCATAAGCATTTTTGAGCACGATTTTCCCCTTCATGTCAATCACTTTCGCCCTTCGTATTATTCTTCCAACAGGTTCGCAAACGATGTAGTCACCTACAAGATCTCCCGGCAGCCTGTCGCCCCTGTAAATTGACTGGCCGCAACAGGCCGTAAAATGATTAAGCGTATTGTTTGGCCTTAACCTGGCATTTCCTCCCTGTACATCGGGAGTAGCCATGATAGGCCATACTTCCTGGAAGTCAGGGCTGAACTGATCGGGCAAGTCGAGACTTCCATAAACGGGATTGATCTGAAAACCTAATACAGGAGTTTCGCCACCGGCACTGGAGAAAAATAAGCGGCCGTAATTATCATGGGTTAAACCCCATTGGCCATCTACTCCGCTGGCAATGGTATCTACCTTTATAGTACCGTTAGTATAGCGAAAACGAACGGGATCATAGGTCATATACATCCAGTTATCAATGTTCCAATCCAGCCCGCTTCGCTGGTGCTCCATATTGGCATCGCTGGGAATATAGTTGTCATCTTTATAAACTATCTTTTTGGAATCTGCTTTTCCATCACCATTCGTATCAGAATAGCTCGTGATATTAATTGAATTCGTTTCATTTACCAGTAACTCATTTCCTATGCTTTGCATCATTCTCGGCAATAAAAGACTATCGACAAATATGGAACTCTTGTCCATTTTACCATCATTATCAGTATCCTCGAGCAGCATTATTCTGCTCCAGGGTTTTTGCTCGCCGGTTGCATCCGCATCCTGCATATAGGTAAGCATTTCCGCGACGTACATTCTGCCGTTGCCATCCCAGGTAATCGCTACAGGATCTTGTATCATCGGCTCGCTGGCCACTAATTCTATATGGTATCCTTTAGGCAGATACATAGTCTTCATACTTTCTTCCGGCGTTAAATACTTTGCTGTCGGGTGTGGATTAAATACTGGTTTTTGATTATCATCCTTCATATTGCAGGTAAAAACCATTATAGATAAAACCACCAGGCTTAGAACCTGTAATTTAATTTTCATATCAGATTAATTATTAATTCAGTTTTGTGCCTTCGCCTTTGTCCACACAAACATAAATTTAGTTTGTGTCTGACAGCCATTTTTCTATTTTAGAAATTGTCAAAGCATTTATATAGTCGTATCGCAATCTTCTTCACTTAAAGTCCTTCCTTGTCCGTTTTGAAATGTCAATTTAAATGTATTTGTCTTTTGTTGGTATGTTACATAAGCCATCGGCAATACTAATCTTTGTTCGTAATTATCAGCAGTTGACAAACCTAAAGATTCGTGTGAATTACTTGTAAAATACTTTTCACAAATTCCAATTTTGTCAAAATACAGAATGAGGTCGATCATTGGTTCTTGTTGCCATTTATACTTGATCACAAGCTCTTGATAAAACTCCAAATTTTCATTCCACAAATCTTGCTTTTCATACTAATAAATTAAGTCAGAATTTGAATTGATTAGCTCAATTCCTTCTTTAAAAGTATTTCCTATTGATTTTTTTTGGTCATAGCTTTTGAAAATTCCCTGGCCGGTTTTGAAAAATCCAATAGAGTGGCTGTTTATTAAGAAGTCACAAAACCCAATATAATTTGTATCGCCATCGTCTTGATACTCCTCCAAAATTCTGTCAAGCGACCATAAAGAAAACATATGCTCGTTCCAATCAAAGTCCTCAAAGCCGTTAACTTTTGAATATAGTTCAATAAAGTCTTGCGGAAACGTAAAGTCTAATAGTTTTTCAAAATCAGAAATTTTGTCAATAGAAATGCCTTTTTGCAATTTTATTCCTTTTGCAGTCCAAATGTGAATTACATGGTCTGTCCAACTTAAAATCTGTTTCGAGTTGTCCATAAATTTCTAAGTTTTCTTTGTCAATGAGAACTGTCCGTAAGGTGAAGCACAACATTTAAACATATTAGTTTGCGAAGATTTATGACCTTACTAAGATTTTGTGCCCATGGCATATTTTATACCCGCAAGAATGTGCCCCAGGTAAAGCGGATCGGCAAAAGATTCTTCCGTATGGCCTAATTCTGTGTAAAAAGATCGGCCGCCATCATATTCATGATACCAGGCCATCGGATGATGTCCCATGGGTGCAATCTTACCAAGATCATAGCTTTTTTCATCAATAGAAATCAATTCATGCAAGCCTTCTGCCATCCACTTAAAACTATACCATTCATCTTTTCGTTGCCACGGGTTAGGCAAATGTTTGGTAGAAGGATCATTTGTATCAACAATATTCAATGTCGCAGTCTGTTGTGCAGGATGCCCACCAAAATATGCACCGACAAGATTGCCGTACCATGGCCAATCGTATTCACAATCTGTAGCCGCATGAATGCCCATGAAACCACCACCCGCTTCAATATATTTTTTAAAAGCCTCTTGTTGCTCATCATTGAATATATCGCCCGTAGTACTTAAAAATATTACCGCTTTATATTGCTTTAAATTTCCAGGATTAATTTTGGTGGCATCAGTAGATGTATCCACGTCAAATTTATTTTCGGTACCCAGTTTTTGAATAGCCACTATGCCAACAGCGATTGAATTGTGGTGATACCCGGCAGTTTTGCAGAATATAAGTACTTTAGGATTTTGCTTTGCAGAGGCAGGACTTATATTAAAAATTAATAAAGCCAGCGCAGTTAATAGAAGTGGCAGTTTAGAGCGATTTACCTTCATTTGATTTCTCATTGTTTTTTATTTAGCGATTAATTTATTTCATGTTTAATGATATTGGAGCCTCTTTTAAAATTAATTCTGTTGAATTATTCTTAAAGTGAAGCATGCATTATTTTATCTCCTTGAGCATAAGATTTCTGTAAGCTACTCTCATAATATGACCCGCATGCATTTGCAAACCAATAACTCCAGATGCTTTACGATTGGTTGTATCATTATCCGTTACATCGCACATCAGCACATCGTTGATATAATGTTGCAGGTGATTACCTTTTGCCACAATATGAAAGCTGTTCCAATCTTCATGAATAAGTGCTTTTAAAGAATCCCTGCTGCCCAGGGAATCGGTTACCACTGCGACTGACCATATATTATTTTTGGCGAGTGCCTCAATAGGTTCTGTAACCGGAGGAAGCGTAACTTTCTGTCCGCGGAAAGCTATTATAGATCTGGCCCGCTCTTCATAGTTTTGACCGGTATAAGTATTGGCGCCGTCTATGTCAAATTGATAGCCTCTTAAACCAAAAGGCACGCCTTCCACTTCTTCGCTACGATATTGAATCCCGCTGTTTCCTTCAGCCGATATTTCATATTCTCCCTTTAGTTCAAAGTCTGAAGGTTTGCCATTGCTCCATATAAGGAAAGTATTGGTTTTTAAAGGCGTTGAGGAAGCCGTGACCTCTCCCATTATCAGGCCATCTTTTGCATGCCACACGGCGGTATCGCCCTCCCAACCATTGAGTGAGGTACCATCGAATAATGATACGAAACCTGATGAATCCTGCTTGGGTTCTTTTTGGACATCTTCGTTGCTATCAGAAGAAGTGCAACTGCTAAAGATCAGGCAGGCGGATAGCATGGCAAGTGAAAATACACCTCCGAAAGATTTTAAATATTTACACATGGTTTGATTGATTGGTTAAAGAATTTTTTAAATTAAATTTTATCAGCGGGAACTATATTTTTAATGTCGTCAGGAACAAATTTTCTCACTCACAATATCATTTCATATCATCGATATTTTTCCAACTCTTTGAAGCGGCTGAATCAAGAACTGCTTCGCAAACTTTCTGCGTTTCCAGAGCCTCTCTAAATGTAGGTGAACATGGTTCTCCCGTTTCTATGCTTTTAAGAAAGTCGGCCGCCTGGTGAACGAAACTATGTTCATAGCCGATAGAAAGACCGGGCACCCACCATTTATCCATATATGGTTGATCACCGTCAGTCACGTGAACAGATCGCCATCCACGCACAATTGATTCGTCACCATGATCAAAATATTCCAGCCTGTTCAGATCGTGCAAGTCCCAACGAATAGAAGCATGCTCTCCGTTAATTTCAAAAGTGTATAAAGCCTTGTGTCCACGGGCATAGCGGGTGGATTCAAATAATCCGAGCGAACCATTATTGAAGTGACAATGAAAAATACATGCATCATCAATTCCTACCTTTTCCATCTTGCCCGTTAATTGGTGCATACGCTCTTTTATAAATGTTTCTGTAACTGCAGATACATCTTTTATACCACCATTCAGCCACATTGCCGTGTCAATGCAATGTGCCAGCAGGTCTCCTGTCACACCAGAGCCGGCAACTTCTGCATCCATGCGCCACAGGGCTTCGCCGCCTTGTGGCAGATCCGCATTAATTGTCCAGTCTTGCAAAAAATTTGCACGGTAATGAAATATTTTCCCAAGCTTACCCGAATCTATAATTTGTTTCGCGAGGGTGACTGCGGGTATCCTCCGATAGTTATACCAAACCGTATTTTTTACGCCGGCTTTTTCGATGGCATCTACCATCCGTTTACCTTCTTCAAGATTGCGTGAGAGCGGTTTTTCTGTAAGTACCATTTTGCCTGCGGCGGCGGCGGCGATAGCAATTTCAGCGTGCATGTCATTTGGCGTACAAATGTCGACCGCATCAATATCTTCTCTTTTTACCAGGTTTTTCCAGTCAGTTTCATACGATTCAAAACCCCACTGATCTGCAAAGGCTTTCACTTTATCTTCAGTTCGTGAACAGGCCGCTTTCAAAACAGGCCGGTATTCAAGATCGGGGAAAAAATTAGGTACCCTGTTGTAGCCATTAGAATGAGTACGTCCCATAAATCCGCAGCCGATCAAACCAATTCTTAGTTCTTTCTTTTTTGCCATATTTGAGAACTTTTTTAGTGATGAAATTGCAATCGTTTATTTAAATAAGAACTATATTATTTCAAATTCTTTAGCAGAAAGTTTCGATACTCAACCTTCATCGGGGGACCTACATGCACCTGCACACCCAGCAGCCCGCGGAATTTTCTGTTTAGGGTATCATTATCCGTTACCTCGCTCACTAATACACCATTAATATAATGTTGCAGGTGATTTCCTTTTACAATTAAATGGCATTCATTCCATTCACTTGTTATCGATTTTTTTAGCTCCTCAGCCTGTCCCAATGATCGGGTTACAACCGATGCAGTCCATGCATTGTTTTTAACAAGGGCTGACAGAGAATCCTCTACAATTGGTAACACTACTGCTTGTCCTGGATAAGCTAATATCGTTCTTCCGCGTTCTTCATAATTTTGACCGGTATATTGATTTTTGCCATCGATATCAAATTGATATCCCTTTAGTGCATAGGAAGTATTTTTTATTTCTTCACTGCGATAGTTAATGCCACTATTGCCGTTATCAGAAATCCTGTATTCTACTTTTAATTCGAAGTCCTTGGTTGTTCCTCCGCGCCAAATAAGAAATGTATTTCTTTTCAATATTGTTTCGGGAGTTACTGTTCCAACTATCCCCCCATTTTCAACATGCCAATATACAGAATCGCCCTCCCAACCTTTAAGTGTTTTACCATCAAAGATACTTTTGAAGCCACCCTTGTCAAACCGCTTTTGCGTAAGAACATTGAAACTGCTGAATGCAAAAAGTATCAGTGATCCAAAGAAAAAACATGAAATAATTGGTGACCTGTGCCGCATATATTTCATCCTGTTGTTTACGTAAGAATTTTTTTTAAATGAATTTTTATTTTGCTTAATAAGTTTAAAACACTTTGCTTATTCTGCTTCATACCAACCGTGCTGCTTGCGAACTTTTATCATAGTTCCCAGTATATCATTCCATGTTTGCTGTTGTGTCATTACCTCGTTAGGAAACATACAACCGTCCCAGCAAATATGCCTGAACGCTTTTGTGAGTTTTCCATTTTCATCCCGCAACCAGTAACCGGCATCGTTAGGGATGTTTAATCTTCCTTTAGGATCAGTAGCAAGGCAATGGCGGCCCGTTTTATCATGAGATCCTGTTCCATGCACCGTTCCGTCATTCTGTGCCACATGGAAATCAATTGTCCACGGACGTAATGCCCTGGTAAGTTTTTTCAATCCTTCTTCTAATGTTGCACGATCATTCCAATCAAAATTTTCCGGTAGTATCCTGTCTTCGGGACTGTTATATCCAAGAAGGTATAGAAGTGTGTGAGCCATATCAGCCTGGAAACCAATATTAGGACGATCAACAGCTTCGAGTGTATCTACCATTGCTCTCCAACTATGCATGCCACCCCAGCAGATCTCGCCTTCCGCGGCAAGTTTTTCACCATACTCAGCAGCTACGTCGCACGCCTCGCGAAAGGTTTCGGCAATTAGCTTCGTGTTGTTGGCAGGGTCAGTCAGCCAACTCTCCGGAGTACTCGCAGAATCGATGCGAACTACTCCATAAGGACGAATGCCAAGCTCACGCAGTTTTTTCCCTACGTTGCATGATTTTCGAACCTGGTCTATAAAACGCGATCTTTCTTCTTTGTTTCCCATCGCTGCCCCTCCTGCTGGTGGCCACACAGGTGCTACGAGGCTGCCAATTTTAAGATTATAAGATGCAACTTTATCAGCCAGTTTTTTAATACCATCATCCGAACTATCTGCCTCAACATGTGGGTCAAAAAGCCCGATGTCAATGCCATCGAATTTCAC
>JBBSBD010000044.1:0-31967 GCA_038251675.1 Chitinophagales bacterium
GCTCAACCTATGATTTAATTGTAAACCCAAAGGAGCACCAACGAAACTTACACCACCATTCCGGAAGAAACTATAGCCCCCTATAATATTGCTGTAGCTGCTTATAAACCATTTCTTTTGCGTGCTGCTGTCATACACATTATTGTTGCGGGCAAAAGTATTATAGTAGATATTATTTTGAAAGCTGACTGGTAAAGTGGTTTGTGCTTTTGAAGTAGTTGCAAAAATTATTGCCAGAAATGTAAATAATATACGCATGGTAATTAATGAACTGTAAAAATACAATTTATTGGATTAGTTTGGTTTTAATGTAACATGTCGCATTCTGCCCTATTAATGTCAGCTTCACCCTCCTGAAAATTTACACATGCAGTATATCTTTGGCTTGTATTTAAACTATTCAAGTCATAACAATTATTAACTTTTAAAAAAATTAAAAAATGGCAAGCGTAAGCACGTATCTGAATTTTCCAGGTAATACAGAAGAAGCATTCAACTTTTACAAAACTGTTTTCGGCGGTGAATTTTTTGGAAATGGTATTATGCGGTTTAAGGACATTCCTCCATCTCCCAATAACCAGCCTATGCCGGATGCTGATGGTAATATGGTAATGCACGTGGAGCTGCGAATCCTCAATTCACATGCATTAATGGGAACTGATGCGCCGGAATCAATGGGGTTTAAAGTAAATTTCGGCAACAACAGTTATATCAATCTGCAGCCCGATACCAGGAAAGAAACTAAAGAATTATTTGATAAATTATCAGCAGATGGAAAGGTTACGATGGAACTGCAGGATATGTTTTGGGGCGATTACTTTGGAAGCTGCACTGATAAATTTGGAGTGCAGTGGATGTTTAATTGTAACGAAAAGAAAGCATGATTTGTAACGAGCCTATCAGGGGTTTTATCTTAAAACTTATTTTTATAAAATGACAACAAAAGAAATAGCCAGCCGGTTGGCAGACATGTGTCGCCATGGTAAAGTGGAAGAAGCTAAAGAAGAATTATTCGCCCAGAATATCATCAGTATAGAACCTATGGAAGGCCTGCTGCCAAAAGAAGTAAAAGGCATGGATGCTATAAAAAAGAAAGCTGAATTATTTATGTCGCACGTGGAAAATTTTTATGGTGTTACCATTTCTGACCCGGTAATAGCAGGCGATTATTTTTCCATTGCATGGGATACTGATATACAAATGAAAGGAGAAGCACGTAAAACGGACAGCGAATTATGCGTATATAAAACAAAAGACGGAAAAATAATTTCCGAACAATTCTTTTACTGAATATAAAACTGTGTTTGTTTACAGGCAATCCACGCCAGGAGAGAGGCAGATGACTACAAATTTAATTTACGAAGCATCACTTTATTTCTCTGCATCCCTAATCACTTAAAATCTTTTCAACCTCATGCCGGTACATCCTGCTGATTGGTAATTCGTGTTTGGCTATTTCGATAGTATCACTTGTGAAAGATTCGATCTTATTTATCGCTACAATAAATGACCGGTGAATTCGTACAAAATTATTTTTGGGCAAAACTTCTTCCAAAGACGAGATAGACTGTTTGGTAATTATGTTTTTAGTAGCAGTTACTACTTTAATATAATCTTTAAGGCTTTCAATATATAAAATATCATTTAGTGCAATCTTTAAATTTTTCCTATCGGCTCGTACAGTTATAAAAGGATGCGATGACCCGTTTTGATGATCAACGTTTACATCCATACTATCACCTTCCCTAAAACTGGTCTGCATTACTTTATTCACGGCTTTCAAAAACCTTTCAAAAGAAATCGGTTTCAATAGGTAATCCACGGCATCGAGTTCAAAGCCTTCCACGGCAAATTTGCGATAGGCGGTTGTGAAGATAACTTTAGGCGGATTCTTCAAAGTCCTTATCAAATCCGTCCCCAGGAGATTGGGCATTTGTATATCTAAAAAAAGCAGGTCGATGGTTTGTTGTCTTAAAAAATTTAAAGCTTCAATGGCATCCGCACAGGTGCCGGCCAGTTCAAGATTATGAACAGAAACAATATACTTTTTAAGAATATCTAATGCCGGCGGCTCATCGTCAACCGCCAGGCAAATAATTTTTTTATCATTGCCCATAAAATATAGTTTGAGGTTCTGATGCTAACATTCGATTCGCCACTGATATGGTTTCATTTTCATGAATTGCTACTTTCAGATAAACCTGGTATGTTTCATCAATTGATTCAATTTTCAAAACATGGTTTGAAGGATACAACAACTCCAATCTTTTTTGAACATTTTCGAGCCCAATTCCTTTTTTGTTCGTAGTGGGTATAGTTTCTTTAGACATGCTATTGCTAATGCTAAAATCTATGTAAGTCGCATGGATGTTTATTGATAGTTTTATCCACTGCTCGCCGCGCATTTTACTGGCGCCATGCTTAAAACAATTTTCTACAAAAGGAATCATGAGCAAAGGCGCAATTACCTTATTGTTATAATTTCCATTTATTTCAATCTGCATATTAAGACGGTTTCCATATCTTACCTTCTCAAGGCCTATATAATCCTTTATCAATTGGATTTCTTTTTCTAATGCAACTAAAGGTTTCTCTCCCTCGCTAGTCATATAATCAATCATGCCCGAAAGTTTATCTACAAGTTCTGCAGCGTATGGCGATTCAGTAAGTGCAAAGGAATAAATATTATTAAGCGTATTGAATAGAAAATGCGGATGCACCTGCGCTTTGAGTAATTGTAACTCTGCCTGTGTATTTTCATGTATAAGTACTTCACTTTCCTTTTGTTTTTTGTACCAGTCTTTATAATATTTTATAGCCAGCATTACACAACAAGCAGGTATAGCTCCCGTAAAATTTATGTTGGAGTAAAAACTGAAAAATTTTCTGATAAATGGACTTATCGGTTCCTTACCGAACTGCCCGAAAGTAGTACCCGGCGCATGAAAAGTAGGGGTTAAAATAAAATAATTAAACCAGTATAATATAAAGATAAATAGAAAAAAAAAGACAATGAACTGTTTGTATTTCCTTTTTAAAATAAACTTTGGCACCAAATAATAGATGGTGATATAACAGAAAAAAATAAGGGAGAGCACCCTGGTTAAAGTGCGGGTTAGTTGAAAAAGAACAAGATCGCTAAAATCTATCGGCCCTGGTTTAAAGTTTGTTAGCTGCACTGCAGATGAAAACAATATCCAGGCCATCCAAAAAATAAGATGGCGCAGAAGCCTGTACCGGCCCTTTTCAAAAATCAATTTATGCAGGTTCATGAAATACTTTCTCTTCTGTTTTTGTTTGCCTGTTTTCTAAAATATCTTCCGGGTCAAGTACAAGTGTCATTGAGAAAAAACCGTTTTCTGTATGCGTGTCTAACTTGTGTTTACCGGGATAGGTCATTTGTATTCTTCGCAAGGCGTGGTTCAACCCTGTACTTTGTTGTGGAATACCATTTATATTTTCGTAATAACCATTACAGCCAAGCCGAAAAATAAAATGTTGCCCTTCAGTTTTTGTTTCTATTTCTATAATAAGCTTTTGCTGTAAGGAAATAAGAAATTGCTCACAACAGTTTTGCACGAGGGATAGCAAAATTAACGGCGCAATCTTTCTATTGCTTACATCTCCCTGTTGTTTAAATTGAATCAAGATCTTATTGTTATAAAAACTTTTCTCCAGGGCCAGGTAATCTTTTACCATTAATAATTCCTTTTCCAGCGGTATGGATTCTTCTTCATTTTCATATAAAATAAAACTCAATAAATCTGATAATTTTAGTATGGTAGCCGGTGATTCTTTTGAATGATTGCGAATGAGATCAGCAATATTTTTTAAAGCGTCAGAAAGAAAATGCGGATGAAAATTAGTTTTGATCGTTTGCAGTTCTGTATTAATTTTTTGCTGTTGTAATCTTTCGTTTTCTTTTTGCTTAAGGTATCGCACCTTTAATAGTTTAATAATAATTGCAAAACCGCTGGCTGTAAGGCCAAGCCCTACCCCATAAATAACAGGCTGGAAAACTCTTATCTGTAAAGGCAATTCAGCAAAGGGGAGTTTTTGTGTAAACTGCGATAATAATTTTGTTATCAGGAATGCGCTTGCAAGATCAATTAAGCACAGGCAAAAGGCTAAAATAAAAAAGCTAACATATCTTCCTTTCAAAATAAACCGCGGCAATAAAAAATAACTGGCTACATACACCGAAAAAATACTTATGGGGATATAGATCATTTTCTGAAAAGCCTCTATATAAGTTTGCGAATTAACGAGGTCATTCGAATTCTTAGGAAAAAAATTTACAATAAAAAAATAAAAGCAAAAGCATATCCACAAGGCAAGATGGCGGCTGAATCTGCGGGAAGTTTTTTCAGAGAATATAAATTCATTCCATGTCATTACAGTGATTTTTTAATGTTTCAGTATTCTATGAATTTTTCTTAAAATTGGAATTGAAAACCAAGGAAAAGCTGGTAATCCCCCGATCCGCCCGCCCCAACCGTATAAACACCAGTCAATGCTTCACTTACACCGGGCACCAACAGACTTTGAATAAAAAAGTGAATACTGAATGCAATCCAAAAACATATATGCCGGAAAATCCGCGTAGACGTCTTGTCGGAGAATATAAATTCGTATCTGCTCACATAATAATATTCTCATTAAAATTATAATTCGCTTTTATCATTTTAAAGCTTTCTTTCATCTATTCTACAGTTTGCAGCATTCCGGCGACGAATGACATTTGTCGCCAATGAATTAATAAACACGTATTAATACGGTTAAATGATGTTCAAAAATTCCCCCTTATCGAATTATCATAAATAAGAAACAGCACCGGATATTTTAGAGGTATACTTCACTTTAAATACTTACAAAATGAAAAAAATTTATTGCCTGTTAGCAATTATAACAGTAACGATTGCTTTAAACAGTTGCCAAAAATTTGATGCCATTAATTTTAGCAAACATTCATCTTCATTCGAAAAAAATGCAGATGCCAGTGTACCGATTGACTGGTATAAATTGCAGGTGCGCATTTTACTGGAAAGAAATTCAGCTTTAAACGGAGTTTATTTTGGATACATCGGCATTGGCCTTTATGAGGCGGTACGAAATGGAATTCCTAATTCTGTCAGCCTCTCTTCCAAACTCTACCAAATGCCGGAAATGCCTGCAAAACAAAATGGCGGTAAGTACGACTGGCAGGTAGGCGCCAATGCAGCTATGGCGGCTATGGTACGTGGCTTTTACGCAGGCTTAACGCCTGCAAACATTAAGAGCATTGACTCTCTTGAAAGTGCATGGAATCAAAAGTTAACTACAGGCACAAGTGCTGAAATTTTTAAGCGCTCACAGGCATACGGACGAAGCATAGCTACAGCTATTCACGACTGGTATCTGACAGATGACCTCAATGCTACAAATGCAGGTTATGTGCCGCCGGTTTTCTTTGGAGCTTGGGTACCTACGCCGCCCGCTTTTGTAAATCCCCCCGTAAATCCCTTTATTGGCGGTTCGCGCCCCTATTTATCTTCCGACTTAAATGTGGTATCACCGGATCATATCCCTTACTCTGAAGAGCCTAATTCTGATTTTTATAAAATGGTAAAACAAGTGTATGACGTTTCTCTTTCTTTAACTCCCGAACAAAAAAATATTGCACTGTATTGGGTTGACGGTGGTAACGGCACAGGTCTCACAACAGCGGGCCATGAAATATCCATCATAACCCAGGTGATACAACAACTACGCTCCGACCTGGGAACTGCTGCTGAAGCTTATGCTAAAGCAGGCATTGCCGAACGGGATGCGGTGATCGTGTGTTTCAGATCAAAATATAAATACAGCCTTATACGGCCAGTATCATACATTCAAAAATTGATCGATCCCGCGTGGCTTCCGTTCATAGTTACGCCACCCCATCCCGAGTATCCTGCCGCTCACGCATTCGTAACAGGTTCAGTCATGCAGGCTGTAACCAATGTTTTAGGGGAGCATGTTTCGTTTACTGATCATAGTTATGATTTTCGCGGGTGGACACCCAGGTCATTCAATTCATTATTTGCAGCAGGAGAAGAAGCCGGGCTTTCAAGATTGTATGGCGGCATCCACTATATGCCCTCTATTAATATTGGATTGTCTCTTGGTAAAGATCTTGGTAACCGGGTTGGAGGAATAAAGCTTCATTGATTTTTTGAGGGTTTACCTCCATCACGCTAAAAATAAATTTCCGGAGTAGGTAACTACCAGAATCGAAAAGAGAGAATGGAAGAAGTGCAAAGTTTTAAAAAGGCAAATTAATTCCTGGTAAGAGTTATGAACGGAACAGCGCTTTCAATTGTTGAGGGCGCTTTTATTTTGCCATACCGAATGAAAAGAAAGGCTATCCCTAAAAAAAATTATTTTTGCCGTCCGACAAACTCAAGATGACAAAATAAATTTTACCAAATGAAAAAAGGACCTGTTTCACATTTTATAGAACACCACTATCGCCACTTTAATGCTGCCGCCTTAATGGATGCGGCTAAAGGTTACGTAACTCACCTGGATGAGGGAGGCAAAATGATGGTGACACTTGCAGGGGCAATGAGTACAGCAGAACTCGGTATTTCCTTCGCCGAAATGATTCGGCAGGATAAAGTTTCAATCATAAGTTGTACCGGTGCAAATCTTGAAGAAGACATCATGAATCTTGTTGCACATAGCCATTATAAACGTGTTCCCAATTACCGTGACCTCAGCCCCCGTGAGGAATGGGATCTCTTGGGAAATCATTACAACCGGGTAACGGACACGTGCATACCCGAGGAGGAAGCATTCCGGAGAATTCAAAAACACATTCATAAAATATGGAAAGATGCTGAGGCCGCCGGCGAAAGATATTTCCCCCATGAGTACATGTATAAGATGCTCCTTAGCGGGATCCTCGAACAGCATTATGAAATTGACCCAAAGAACAGTTGGATGCTTGCTGCCGCTGAAAAAAATATCCCCATCGTAGTTCCCGGTTGGGAAGATAGTACTATGGGAAATATATTTGCGTCTTATGTTATCAAAGGAGAATTAAAAGCAACTACCATGAAAAGTGGCATCGAATACATGGTTGAATTGAGTGATTGGTACAGAAAAAATTCTTCCGGAAAAGGCGTTGGATTTTTTCAAATTGGAGGAGGCATCGCTGGCGATTTCCCTATATGCGTTGTGCCTATGATGTACCAGGATCTCGAATGGCACGACGTTCCCTTTTGGAGTTATTTCTGCCAGATATCAGATTCTACAACCTCGTATGGTTCTTATTCGGGAGCTGTGCCCAATGAAAAAATTACCTGGGGCAAACTTGATATTCTTACGCCAAAATTTATTGTAGAAAGCGATGCAACTATTGTTGCTCCCTTAATATTTGCATGGGTTCTTGGATGGTAGGGTTGTTTCTTTTAGAGAATTAATCCCGTTTTGAAAAATTCCATTTCCTTAATAAATACCGAAGCAGAAAAAAGAAACTTACAATAAACCACACATAAAAAATATAATTTCCCAAAGAAGGTTTCTTTTCAAAAAAAGCATAGTTGAAACCAATGCCAACCGTAGAATTTATGAGCAACCACAACAAAGTCATAGAAATAGAAGATAAAATTTTTGATAAGAAATTTCTTACTTCAGGTTCCATTTCGCTCATACCATAAAATTACGCGGTATTAAAATAGTTTAACTGCTATCGGATTAGAAAATTATTAAACTCGGTGCTGTCTCCGGAGAACACATTAAAATCTACCGGTGAAGTAATTCCGTTAACCCTCCCGGCTTCGCTATGTTGCCAGAAGATCCACTTGTGTTCAAGCCTGGGCTTATTGGGCTGTAAATAATGCGCAATCCATACAGGATATTCAGCAAAATCTTTTTCAAGATAATTTTTATAAAAGTCAATGTTTGTATAAATAACAGGAACCACTCCGTAATTTTTTTCAATAGCCTCAAGCCAATCTGCCAGTTCTTTTTTAATGACACCTACCCTTACACCATAAGTTTTTTCTATGTCAAGTACAGGAGGAAGGTCGCCTCTCTTTAAATCAACCATTTGAATAAAATTAGCAGCCTGCTTTTTACCACTTTTGCTGGCGATAAAAAAATGATAAGCCCCTTTTGGAATTTCCTGTTCTTCGGCCTTAAGCCAGTTTCTCCTGAACTGCGGGTCTATCTTGCTAATCCCTTCAGTAGCTTTTATAAATACAAAGCCAATCCTGATATTTTTCTCCTTCATTTCTTTTACACTTTTCCAATTTATAATATCCTGGTAACGGCTTACATCTATCCCGTGTATTGCATAACCGGGAGGTATATCAATTTGAAAACCGGGGTAAAATATATCAGGAGGAGAAATAAAATAGCTTACGGAATAATATACTGCAACAACTGCTATTACAAGCCATAAGAGAATTTGTAAAAAGGAATTTGAAAATGATTTTCGCTTCTTTTTTCTTGCCACGGATTGGGAATTATGCAACCAGGAAATGCAGACTAAGTAGATGCATTACTGCTTCAGGATTTTTTTTGCAAACTTAAAGGAATTTCCTGCCTCAACCTTTAGAATATATATGCCTTTTGCAAATTGTTGGGTATTTATTTCCGTAAAAGAAGACCCGCTTAATGAAACTGATTTTTTATAAACCAATTTGCCTGTGGCATCAAACATTTTTAAATCAGTTTTGGGAAAACTAAAATTTCTAATATAAACGTTGAAACTATTTATGAAAGGGCTTGGGAAAACTTCAATAATATTTTGAGCGGAAGTATTATCAACTACTTTTTGAGAGGTATTATTTTTTGTTATAAGCCAATAAGCAGGGTCTATTATTACCGTGTCCGCAATAAAGCCCATTTGTTCAAAAAAGATTTCGCCATTGAATTTATTATCAACAATAATAGTCTTTTCCTGCGTTGCATTTTTAAACTGCAATGCCACCGGCAATTCAAAAAAACTTACTGACGGATCTGATGTGGTTTGATTTACTTTAATTTTTACATGATCATTTCCAAGCTGCTGCCACTCTACATTATAGGTTGGATACCCCTGGCCATAAAACCATTCTTCAAAAAATTTGGTGAGATCTATGCCACTTACTTCCTCCAGGTTTCTTTTTAGGTCATCGGTTTTAGCAAATCCAAAGCTGATTGTCGAATCATTGAAATATTTTCGGATTCCCCTGAAAAATATACTGTCACCTAATTGCCATCGAAGCATGTATAATAAATGCGAACCCTTTCTGTAGCTCAACCTTCCATCAAAAATGCGATTTACATTTGTAGTATCATCTACCCACACAGACCCTCCCGGCTTGGACGTAATGTTTGCGATTTCATTTTTCCTGGCACTTATTATTGTTGCGGGATATTTTTTTTCAAAATCCATGCTCGCAAGGTGGGTTGCGAAACCTTCATTGAGCCATATATCCTGCCAGCTTTTACAGGTAATTTTATCGCCAAACCACTGGTGTGCTAATTCGTGCGACATAAGATTTTCATTAGGTGAGGCAATGAATGTTGAGGTTTGGTGTTCCTGGCCACCGCTCCATCCAAATTGGACATGGCCATATTTCTCTTTAATAAAAGGGTAATCTCCAAACACAGAACTATAGTATTGCATAGTGGCTAAAACGAGCGGCGTGTTCGTTTGAAATATTGAGAGAAATTCAGGGTAGCAAAATGTTTGCATGGGCAGGTTTACAGTTCCTATTTGCACGGAATCAGTAAATTCATCATAATTGGTCACCGCCATGCAAATAAGATAGGTTGCTATGGGATACCTGTGTTTCCAATGAGTAGTTTTATTTGTACCGATAGTTATAATGCTTTGTCGCAATCCATTGGAAGCTGCTGTGTACGCAGCGGGTGCTGTTATTATTACGTCGATCGAATCGGCTTTGTCGTCAAGCCCGTTTTTACACGGCCACCAATCGCGGCTGCCGTAAGGCTCACTCAATGTCCACATAACCGGTGTCCCTGTATGAGTGCCCGTAACAAAGGAGCCAAAGCCGGTATTAGTAGGAATACCATGGTAAAAAATAGTGACCGAGTCGAGTGTTCCTGCACTTTTTTTAGTATCAAAATTTATTTTCACTGTATTATTTAGATGCTCAAAGCTGATCAACTTATTTCCCTGGCTTATACTATCCACCATCAGATCGTCCATCAGGTCGTAGGTGATCGTATCCGTGGCTACTGTAATCACGTAATAGGAAGTGACTTTTCCTGAGATGTAGCGCACTGCGGGGTCTATTGTCCACTCGCATCTGTAGTATTTTACATCGAAGTTTTGGGAGGCGAAAGTGGTTTCATTAGCTACAGATACCCTGGTATATGTGCGGCCTTCCGAGAGTGCAATGTTATCAATTTCCTTACAGTAATTGTTTACTTGTTGTCCATAAAGTTTTGAAACAAAAATAGTTAGAAAAATAAGAGTGGCTTTCATTTAAACTTCTTTAACGGTGTTTTAACCCGAATGCTTGCATCTTAAGATTTTGGGCACTACATTTGCATACCATCGGAAAAATTTAATAAGAATAACAACCAGGTATCTAAAATTATTTGATCCTCTCTTATTAAAAAATTTTAGCAGGTGAGCACTTTCCGATTTAATAATTACATCGTCCTCACCCATAATCCAAATCAAATATATTTCCTCAATATCCTATAAAAGGGCCGAATATTTTATCATAAAGCTAAAATCTGTCTAATGGCAGTCATGTCCGCAAATTAAAAAATTGGGGGCTGATCATATTAAAACAAAAAATTAGTTATGAAAAGAATTCGCTCAAAGGGCTTTTTAACGCTATTGGTGATCATTTTTATTGTTGGTGTAAGCACATCTGCAAGAACTTTAATTGGTTATACATCTATCGTCTCCTCGATATCTGAAGAACCAGCATTTTCAAATGAATTACCCGGAGAGGAAAATCCTCTTTTTGTAGCCTATCCTGGATGTTTAAAAGAACACAGGCAACAAACAAAGAACTACGTAAAGGCTTATGCTATAAGTCAACGGGATTATGTTATTTATATTTTCAATAAGGGTAAAAAGTTTTTCCCTAAGGCAATAGACATATTGAATAAGTATGATGTTCCTGTAGAATTGCAAATGCTTCCCGTTCTTGAATCAGATTTTAATGCAAATGCAGTTTCCCATGCCGGTGCAGTTGGCTACTGGCAATTTATGAGTGAACTTGCGCAGGAATATGGCCTTCACACTAATGGCAAGTATGACGAAAGAAAGAATTTCTCTAAAGCAACTGTAGCCGCAGCGAAGTTTTTTCGCGACCAATTAGAATATTTTAATAATGATATTCTTCTGGCTGTTGCATCTTATAACTGCGGGCCAGGCCGCGTAAGATTGTCAATGAAAAAAAGTGGTAAGAAAGATCCCGACTTTTGGGATGTAAAAAAATATCTCCCATCTGAAACCAGGAAATTTGTAATGAATTTTATAGCGCTCAATGTAATCTCTGCTAACTATGATAAATTCATTGACAAAAGCCTGAATTTTGATGAAGCGCCGCTTATTCAGTTTGCAACGGTTGACACAATCAATTCCAAAGACTCAATTCCGGTTAGAATCGTGTTGTAGGCATTAGCAGTTAGGTCGTGTTTACATAGTACCTTTATGCGCTTTATGCCAAAAATCAATTACAACGATAGCATTAATTTTCTCCGCAAGCTTACTTTGCGGAGAATTTTTAATGCAGGAAAGGTTCTCACTAGTTTTTATGTTAGCCGGGCTATAAAGAGACCGGTTCAGTGGGGCCTTCCCCTGTCAATTTCTTTTGAACCTACCACTTCCTGTAATCTCAGGTGTCCTGAGTGCCCAAGTGGCTTGCGTCAATTTACACGGCCCACAGGCATGCTAAAAAAGGACTTCTTCAGGGAAACAATAGATGATATTTATAAAGATATACTTTACCTTATTTTCTACTTCCAGGGGGAACCATTTCTAAATAAAGATTTTCTGGAAATGGTAAAATATGCATCTGTAAAAGGAATCTACACGGCTACTTCTACCAACGCCCATTACCTAACTGACGAGGTTGCCCGAAAGACTGTAGAGAGCGGTCTCGATCGGTTAATAATTTCTATTGATGGAACTACACAGGAAGTTTATAAACAATACCGCATTGGTGGCAATATTGATAAGGTTATAGAAGGCGCAAAAAATATTGTGAAGTGGAAGAGGCAATTAAAAAGTAAAACACCATTTGTATTTTTCCAATTTCTGGTGGTTAAGCCTAACGAACACCAGGTTGAAGAAATAAAAAAACTTGCAAAGGAAGTAGGGGTAGATGAAGTACGTTTTAAAACCGCGCAGGTATACGATTACGAAAATGATCCCAATCAATTAATTCCGGTAAATGAAAATTTCAGTCGTTATAAAAAAAATAAAGAGGGGAAAACTGTTTCAAAGAATAAGCTCGCCAATCATTGCTGGAAACTTTGGCAGGCCAATGTTATAACATGGGACGGCCTGGTAGTGCCTTGCTGCTTTGACAAAGATGCTTCTCATCAACTAGGCAATATTAAAATGCAATCTTTCAAAGAAATATGGCAGAATGATAACTATAAGCAGTTTCGAAAAGAGCTTATGACAAGCCGGAAAAATATCGATATCTGCGCCAATTGCAGCGAAGGCATTTCCGTGTGGAAAGATTAAAGTTTTATTTTCCATTCCTTAATAAATTTGCTCAAACTTTTTATACTATTTTTAGCAAATGACGGGCTTCAATAACTATCTGCGTCAAATAATATTATTAGCCTTAATAGTACTCATTGGGGTATTGATGCTTCAGCATTTTTATATTTTTTTACCCAGTGTGCTGGGTGCCATTACCCTTTACATTCTTAGCAGAAAAACATATTTCAATCTTGTAAAAAAGAAGAAATGGAGTTCGGCATGGACTGCTTTGTTATACATACTTGGGTTTACAATTATTATATGCCTTCCTGTTTATATAGCTGCTGTGCTGGTGACGCCCAAGCTGGTAGCGCTCTTTAACAATCCCGTTCAACTGATAATTGCAGTAAAAAGTTTTTCTCAAAAAATTCAGGAAGCTACCGGCATCGAATTATATAATGGAAATAGTTTAAAAAGTGCTACTCAAAAATTTGCCAGTAATATTCCAATGCTTCTTACAGGTACTGCTAACTTTTTGACCAACCTTTTGTTGATGTTTTTCATTTTGTACTACATGCTTATACACGGCGGCAAAATGGAAAAATATTTACACGACAGCATGCCGCTGAAAGAGGGCAACCGGGAAATCCTGGGCACAGAAACAGATATAATGATCAGGGCAAATGCCATTGGAATCCCACTATTAGCAGTTATACAGGGCCTGGTAGCTACCTTAGGCTTTTGGATCTTCGGCGTTTCAGATTTTGGTATTTGGGGATTTTTGGCGGGCGTCGCTTCTCTTATTCCGATTGTAGGTACAGGCCTTATTTGGGTTCCGCTTACGGTGTATCTTCTTGCTATAAATAATATATGGCAAGGGGTGGGCCTTGGTATATATTCTTTATTAATTCTTACAAACATTGATTATGTGGCCCGCATAACGGTGCTTAGAAGAATTGGGGATGTCCATCCGCTTATCACGATTATCGGTGTTATCATCGGGTTAAGCATGTTTGGCTTTCTGGGCCTCGTCTTTGGACCTTTGCTGATAAGCTATTTTATTGTGTTGATTCGAATATATCGCAATGAATTTAATGCGCAGCCCATAACGCCATTGCACACTGAAAAGGATCATAAGGTAGTGGAGGATCACAGAAAATAATTTTGAACATATTCAGATAAGCGAGCTTAACGGCAAATACCCTTTATAAGGCGTTCATAAATATATATACAAAAGCTCGCAGGTAAGTTTTCTTGCAACTTTTACATAAGGTTAATATTGGATACGCAACCGCAACCCTATTTTATTATTTTGTAATTTGCCGCCTCATAAAAATCACTGATGAAGAACTGCCTGCGTTATATTTATTTTTTCCTTCCTTTTTTTTCTATCAAATCTTTTTCACAACCTAAATATGAATTTCGGGGTGTGTGGGTAGCGACGGTGGACAATATTGATTTCCCTTCCACCAAATTTTTAAGCTCGTATGGGCAGCAGGCAGAATTTGTAAGCCTGCTCGATATGCATAAAAGAAATGGAATGAATGCGGTAGTTGTGCAAATACGACCTGCAACCGATGCTTTTTACCCGTCACAATATGAGCCATGGAGCGAATGGCTAACGGGTACGCAAGGTAAGCCGCCATCTCCTTACTATGACCCTCTCGAATTTATGATAACGGAGACCCACAAACGTGGAATGGAATTTCATGCGTGGATGAATCCTTACAGGGCGGTTTTTAATATTAGCAAATCTTCGATTTCGCCCACCCATGTCACAAAGTTGCATCCTGAATGGTTTATAGATTACGGTGGCAAAAGATATTTTGACCCAGGTAATAAAGAAGTGCAACAGTTTTTAACCAATGTAGTGAGAGATGTGGTGCACCGGTATCACATTGATGCCATCCATTTCGATGATTATTTTTATCCTTATCGTATCGCGGGAAAAGAATTTGGCGATGCCCAATCATTTAAAAAATACGGAAACGGCCTCGATAAGGAAGCCTGGAGAAGAAGCAATGTCGATTCTATCATTGTGAAGCTTAGCCATGCGATCAAAGAAGAGAATAAGTATTGTAAGTTTGGAATTAGCCCATTTGGTGTTTGGCGAAATATTGATAAAGATCCTGAGGGCAGTAATACCAAAGCAGGACAAACAAATTATGATGATCTGTATGCCGACATATTATTGTGGTTAAAAATGAAATGGATTGACTATGTGGCGCCTCAATTGTATTGGGAGTTTCATCATAAAGTTGTTGGCTACGAAGTGTTGATAGACTGGTGGGCCAGGCATGCCTACGGAAGGCAGATGTACATAGGACAGGGCATATACAGGGCTCTGGAATCAAGGTCGTATGCATGGAAAAATAAAAATGAATTACCCGACCAGATAAAACTGCTTCGTGAATATCCTCAAGTGCAGGGCAGCATATTTTTTAGCAGTGCAACATTTGCGAGTAATCCTAATGGATGGAGCGATAGCCTTCGAAACAATTACTATAAATACCCTGCAATTATTCCGCCCATGCCGTGGATTGATTCTATTAAGCCTGCCCGGCCTGAATTGGTATTTGATAGTTCTAAAGTTGCTATCTATTCAAGTGATATTGATCTTTATCTTGTTGAAGATAGCGTGAGTAAAAACCTTAACCGGTATGTAATTTATAATTTTGAGGACACTGACAGTATAGATAAGAGTGATCCAAAGAGAATTACAGAGATAGTGGTTTCAGGAAATAATATGTACAAATTTGATCTTCAAAAAATTCCATCACAGCAAGATAAAATTGTGATAGCTGCTACCGCATTAACGTCAACAAATAACGAAAGTGATCTCAGCCGTTATATTTACCTGGAGCGAAAATCAAACGGATGGCATATTGTAGCTATTGAAAACAATAAATAAAATCAGGAAGAAAAGGTATAAAGCAGTCGAAAATTTACCTATGAAATATTCATTTTATGGGACTTAGCTATTTCTTAGTAAAGGGTTTTACTTTAGGTTGTTAATGATATTTTCCCGGTTACCATAAATTTCTTTTATAACGAGGCTTATCTCTTCGGCCATTTTGCTTTTTCGGTTCATGATCATTTGAAGCATTAGTTGTTTCCTATCATTTATTCCCTGCGAAGACTCTTTTTTATCTGTTCCTTTCGTATTTGAAACCGTTTCTGTCTCATTGCCGCCCTTCATACTAAGAACCATTTTTTTCAAATCTTCATCGGCATCTTTGGATGCCTGCACCATTATAAGGGTTGAGATGGCTACAATATTTTCATCACTCATGCCCTTCAAAGACGGATTCGAATGAAGCGCTTTAATAAGGCTGTCACCATTCACCTGCTGGTTCTTCAAAATTGATGCAGATTTAATTATTACATTTTTCAACTGAGGATTTATTGTAGGCATGGCGTTTTTGTAAAATGCATCAGCATCAGGTGGCATTGCAGCGGGAACTTGAGCAAAACTTTGATGTGCAAAAACAATGGATAGAAAAAGGAGGAAAGTTTTCATATTGACTGTTTTAGTACGAAGAATAATTCCGTTTATAAAACGATTAGCTTAATAGATAACGGCTGTGATCTTAAAAAATTGAATAGGGAAGCCATTTATTTTACAAAGCGCTTACATCTCAAATCATAAGGTTGGCATAATATTGTTTACTATTAAAAATTATTTCACATAAAAAAATTACGGTGAATACAAATCCCAAATTAAAAGGTCAAAGCGCGCTGGTAACAGGCGCCAATAGTGGATTAGGCGAAGCGGTAGCAATTGCATTAGCAAATGATGGTGCTAATGTAGTAGTGAATTATGTTACCCACCCTGAGGCTGCCGACGAGGTAGTTCAAAAAATTATTGGTAACGGAGGTAATGCGATAGCAGTAAGGGCAGATGTAAGCAAAGAGGATGAAGTTACCTCGATGTTTCAACAAATGTTTCAAAATTTTGGTACCATAGATATTCTTGTAAATAATGCAGGCCTCCAAAAAGACGCTTCATTTGAAAGTATGTCGCTTGCTGACTGGCAATTGGTAATTAATGTAAACCTCACCGGGCAATTCCTTTGCGCACGTGAGGCCGTAAAGGAATTTTTGAAAAGAGGTATTGTTGAAGAACGAAGCAAAGCTGCAGGAAAAATTATCAGCATGAGTAGTGTGCATGAAGTGATTCCGTGGGCAGGCCATGTAAACTACGCGGCAAGTAAAGGTGGCATAAATATGATGATGAAAAGTATGGCGCAGGAACTGGCTCCAAAAAAAATACGTGTAAACAGTATTGGCCCTGGCGCAATACAAACACCAATCAATAAACCTGCGTGGGAAACTCCTGACGCATTAAATAAATTGCTTACATTAATTCCTTATGGGCGAATAGGCCACCCGGAAGACATCGGTAAAGTGGCGGTATGGCTTGCAAGTGACGAATCTGATTATATAACGGGAACTACCATTTTTGTGGATGGTGGAATGCTTTTATACCCCGGATTCTCAACAAATGGATAACACTATGTAGTATAAGCAGCGCAACGTATTAAGTTTACCTCGGAATTAAAATATTGAATTTAAATGAATACAGCAGAACATGAACGGTTGAAAGAAAACTCCACTAAAGAAATACCCCTTGAATTATGGGGGCCATATTTAAGCGAACGGCAATGGGGAACCGTAAGAGAAGATTACAGCGAAAACGGTGATGCATGGAATTATTTTCCGCACGATCATGCACGAAGCCGTGCCTATATATGGGGAGAAGATGGGCTCGGCGGTATTTCAGATATATTTCAAAATATGTGCTTTGCAATAGCCTTGTGGAACGGCGAAGATCCAATACTTAAAGAGAGGCTTTTTGGCTTAAGCAATTCAAGAGGCAACCATGGAGAAGATGTGAAGGAATTATATTATTACCTGGATAATATTCCCACGCATTTTTACATGAAATATCTTTATAAATATCCACAGTCGGCTTACCCATACATTGAACTAATTGAGAAAAACGAATCGAGGGGTAAAAACGAACCTGAATACGAAATTTTAGATACAGGAATTTTTAATGATGATAAATATTTTGATGTATTTATAGAATATGCCAAGCAAAATAGCGAGGATATTTTTATTAAAATAGAAATCATAAGCCGGGGAAATGACACGGCTTCCATCACGGTGCTGCCAACATTATGGTTTTATAATAAATGGCAGTACAGGGATATTCCGGAAAAACCATCTATCAGCTTGTTGAATAATCATTCAGTGCATGCAACTCATGAAACGATTGGCGATTATTATCTCTACTTCCCGGAGGCTGATCATCTTTTGTTTACAGAAAATGAAACTAATTATAAAAAATTATTCAACAGGGAGAATACTGTTGAGTTCGCGAAAGATGCTTTCCATGATGCCCTGGTTGATGGCAAGGACCTGGAAAAATTGAAAGAGAATAAACAAGGCACCAAGTTTTCACCGGTCTATAAATTTGATATTGAGACAAAGCAATCAAAAACTATTTATCTCAGGCTTACCAAAGAAAAAAACATTGATGCTTTTCCAAATGGTTTTGAAAAAATTTTCGAAAAAAGAAAAAACGAAGCAGATGAATTTTATATTGCTTTGCATCCCGGCCAATGTAATGACGATCAAAAAAATATTCAACGCCAGGCTTTTGCGGGCCTGTTGTGGAACAAGCAATACTACCATTACGATATCGAGCGCTGGCTTAGTAAAAGTGACGGCATTTCACCTTTATATGAATCACGTAAATATGGCCGCAATCACGAGTGGAAATATTTGAAGAACCAGGATGTAATGTCAATGCCGGACAAATGGGAGTATCCCTGGTATGCTGCATGGGACAGCGCCTTTCACTGTATTTCGATGGCAATTATAGATCCAGTTTTTGCAAAGCATCAATTACTGGTGTTAATGCGTGAGTGGTTTATGGATCCCCAGGGCCAATTGCCCGCCTACGAATGGGACTTTAGCGATGTGAATCCACCGGTGCATGCGTTCGCAGCCTTTGAGGTGTATAAAACTGAAAAAAGAATTTATGGGATCAATGATTTGCATTTTCTAAAAAGAGCATTTCAAAAACTCATTATTAATTTCACCTGGTGGATCAATCGTAAAGATGCTGACGGTAACAGCATTTTTGAAGGCGGGTTTCTAGGCCTTGATAATATAGGCTTGTTTAATCGCAGTATGATCCTTCCGGGAAATATGTTACTTGAGCAGGCCGATGGCACAAGCTGGATGGGAATGTACGCGCTGGGCATGATGGACATTGCACTGGAAATTGCGATGAATGATGATTCGTACCAGGATGCCGGCACAAAATTCTATGAACATTTTGTAATCATTGCAGAAGCACTTAATGAGCTTGGTCTTTGGAATGAGGATGATAAGTTTTTTTATGATGTACTTTCCATAAATAAATCAGAAGCATTCCCGCTTAAAATAAGATCAGTGGTCGGGCTAACACCTCTCTTTGCGGTTTCTATTATTGAAAATGAAGTCTTCACCAAATTGACCGATTTCTCAAAACGGGTGCAGTGGTTTCAATCGTATCGGCAGGCTAATAAAAAATATTTGCCCAGCCAGGAAAAAGATGAAGATGAATGTATCCTTCTTTCACTTGTTCACAAAGAGAGATTGAAATATTTACTGGACAAGCTGTTGGATGAATCAGAATTTTTATCGCCGGGAGGAGTAAGAGCGTTGTCAAAATTTTACCAGGAAAATCCTTATTCTTTAGAGGCTAACGGAAACAAGTATTCGATTCAATACGACCCGGGCGATTCTACATCAGATATGTTTGGAGGAAATTCTAACTGGCGCGGGCCTGTATGGATGCCGATTAATTACCTGTTCATAAATGCTATAAAGACTTATGGAGAATTTTATTTGGACGATTTAACGGTTGAGTGCCCGAAAGGATCCGGCAAAAATCTTACACTGCTGGAAGTGGCCAAAGAATTAACATGCAGACTTATTCATATTTTTGAAAAAGATGAACATAATGAAAGACTGGTATTTGGGCCATACAATTGGTTTTATAAAAAGGAAGAAAACAGGAACCTGGTTCTGTTTCACGAATACTTCCATGGCGATACCTTAAAAGGTTTAGGCGCAAGCCATCAAACCGGGTGGACTGCTCTCATTGCAAATTTATTGTACGACATTAGCGTGAATGAATAATTGCAGCTTCAGATACAGGCTACCATTAAGAGAATTTTTTTCTCATAATGATAAAACAATATCGCTATGCATTAAAGGTAGCTTTAAAGAGTAAAATTTTACATAATTGACTGAAGTTAATAATTACCGTTAAAATAGCTAAAGCCGTAGCTTTATCATTAAAATAAAACCAGGACAAAATAATATTAATCGGAACTTTAATTTTATAGTTTGCAATGTGAAAGTATTTTCAAAAATAGCGCGGATACATGTCATCCAATCACAATCATAATCACACACATAGTCATAGTCATCATTCTCATGCTATTACTCCTGCGGATGCCACAGTTCCATTTATTATTGGCATTGCATTAAACATATTATTTGTAATTATCGAAGTAATCGCCGGGATCATAAACAATTCAATATCGCTGCTTACGGATGCCGGTCATAATTTAAGTGATGTTGCAAGCCTTGTGTTGTCGTTGATAGCCTTCAGGCTGGCAAAAAAAAGTGCTACTAATAAATTTACCTATGGCTATAAGAAAACTACCGTTTTAGCCGCTTTCATGAATGCTGTACTTCTCCTGATAGCTATCGGCATACTTGGGTTCGAGTCAATTCAAAGATTAATAAATCCTGCTGCTGTAAAAGGAGACGTGATCGCATGGGTAGCCGGTGCAGGTATCATTGTAAATGCTATAACAGCTTTATTATTTTTTAAGAACAGGAAAACGGATCTCAATATAAAGAGCGCTTATCTGCACATGTTGAGCGATACACTCGTTTCTGTAGGCGTGGTTGCCGGCGGTATTCTTATAAATTATACAGGATGGAACTGGATAGATCCTGTCATCGGGCTCGTCATAATGGTTGTAATTCTCATTGGTACCTGGTCGCTCCTTACTGATAGCTTTCGGCTTTCTGTAGATGCAGTGCCTCCTGATATAAACATTGAAGAAATTAAAGAAATCATAACACGGCAACCAAATATTGTGGAGGCGCATCACATCCACATTTGGGCACTTAGCACCACAGAAAATGCCCTTACCGCGCACATTTCTTTAAGTGAAAGCATTGACTTCAGCGAAAAAATGAAATTGGTACAAAATTTAAAGCATACTTTATTGCATCACAAAATTCATCACAGCACCATTGAAATCGAAACGGAAGAATCAGACTGTGAAGAAAAGGATTGTTAATTAAGATGATTGATTTTTTCGCAGCTCTTTCGAAAGTCAATTTATGAATGCAAAAAGTAAGCACATTTAAAATAAATTTTTATGAAAAACAAAGTAGATAAACACGCCCTTCTTGAATTTGCCGAGCAGCAACTTGAGGAACATATTGCAGAGTTAAATACTCATTATGAAGGAAGAGAAATGGCATCTGCCGATGAAAAGAAAGCCGCGTTCGACACACATTTTAAAATGTTTACAGCAGAGCTCGAAGAAAAAAGTAAAGAGTTGGGAGACGAGGAAAATAATAAAAACGTCATAAAAGAATACCAGGAAAAGTTTACAAAAGCGCTACCTTAAGGTTTATTAATTATGTCTGCAGTTAACTCAATCGGAAATTTTTTTTGGAAAATATTCAAAGCAATATTTGTAAGAAAAAAAGACTGTTGCAAATAATCAGGGGATGAGGCTTCTTTTCGTTCTAAAGCAGGTTCCTTTAAATAACGCAACCTGGTGATCATGCTGGTTTGTTATAGTTATGATGTATAGGCCGGTACTTTTTCCGTTATGTATTTCTTTGGCTTCCGCTGTTAATTCGTCTCCGGGGTGAGTCGGTTTGGTAAAATTGATAGAAGTATCTAATGCAACCGAAAGAACGTTCCGGTTATTACAGGCAAATGCAAATGCACTATCGCCAAGGGAGAAGGCAATGCCTCCATGTATTATTCCAAATCCGTTGATCATCTCCTTGCGAAGTTTCATTTTTATTTTACTGTATCCTTCTTTGATTTCGATAATCTCTACACCAAGCCATTGGCTGAAAAGATCTGCTTCCATAATATGGTCAACAACGCGCCTTGCCTGTTCATCTTTATCCATTTTTTTTATATTATTCTCCTTTAAAAATAGCTTTCCTTTTTTCCAGGAAAGCAGAAACGCCTTCAGCGAAATCTTTGGTTAGCGCTGCCTTTTGCTGAAGCTTATCCTCAGTTTCTAATTGTTGTTCTAGTGTTTGTCCTAACGATGTATTGAGTGCATGCTTTGTATATGCTAATCCTGCCGTAGGTAAAGAAGCAAGCGAGAGAGCAATTTTTTCAGTTTCATCTTTGAAAGCAGCATCAGGAAAATACTTATAAATCATTCCTATATGTTCGGCTTCCTCTGCAGAAATTTTATCGCCCAGCATCATAAGCGCACTTGCTTTCTGAAAACCGATTAGCCGTGGCAGAAAAAAAGTTCCGCCGCTATCGGGAATCAGACCAATTTTACTGAATGCCTGCATGAAAGATGCAGATTGAGCAGCAATTACTACATCGCAGCTCAATGCAATATTAGCGCCGGCGCCGGCCGCTACTCCATTTACAGCAGCCACCACCGGCTTGCTTAGGGTTCTTATTTTGCTGATGATAGGGTTGTAATGCTCACTTAAAATTCTTCCCATTCCCGGCCCGTTTGGATCCGTAACTTCTGCAAGATCTTGGCCCGCGCAAAAAGCTTTACCTGCTCCTGTAATATAAACACACCTGATCTGTTTATCTACTTCACATTCACTAAGCCGCTCTTGAAGCAACAATGCCATCTCCCGATTAAAGGCATTGAATTTTTCAGGCCGGTTTAGGGTTATGAATGCTATGGAATCTTTTATTTCTAAATTAATGCTGGACATGTTCACTTTATAGAAAATTGCAAATCAAAAATCCGAAATTTAAAATTGCTAATGGCATTTAAAATAATCAAACGGTTCCAAACAATCATTGCACTGATATAATGCTTTGCAGGCCGTTGAGCCAAATTGGCTAATTAGTTTTGTGTTTAACGATTTGCACATAGGACATTCAACTTTAAGATCTTCCAAATAGGCTAAATCAAAACTTTTTCCCACAGGCGGTGCAATTCCGTAGGCTTTTAATTTTTTCATTCCTTCATCAGTCATCCAGTCCGTGGTCCATGCGGGAGAAAGCTGTTGTATAATTTCTATTTTTTTAAATCCATTTTTCAGAAGGCACATTCTTATGTTCATGGAAATTACGTCCATCGCCGGACAACCGCTGTAGGTAGGAGTTATAAATATTTCAACCTCGTTATTGATAACGCAAATATTTCTTACTATTCCCAAATCAATAATGGATAATACAGGAATCTCGGGATCATTAATTTCTTTTAAAATGCTCCAGACGATTTCTTCAGTAGTATTTTCCTTAATAATTTCCATGTTATATTTCTACCAGTCACAACCAGGATAAGCTCTTTGCAGGAATTGCATTTCAGCCAGGATGAATCCCAATTGTTCTGTATGAATACCATTTTTACCGCCGCTTTGCATCCAGGCTTTTTCTTCAAGTGAATTGGAAAGCGTTGCCCTGTCTAAAACTTCTGCTACTTTACCAAGCCATGCATCTTTTATCTCATTTAAGCCCACGCCTGCATGTTTTTCTTCACAAATTATTTCATAACTCGCCGGTTCAAACATTTCCCCGGTATAGGGCCATATTTCTTCAAGCGCCATGTTTATTCTCCTGTTGCTTTCTTTGGTGCCATCTCCCAGCCTTACAACCCATTCAGCGCTCCATCGTAAATGATAGGTAACTTCTTTATGAGACTTTTCTGCAATCGCTGATAGTTGATCATCGGATGAAGATTTCAACTTTTCATAAAAATAAAATTGATAAGCGCTGAAGAAGAATAATTTCAAAATGGTTTTGGCCCAGTCACCATTTGAAATTTCCGTGATTAAAAGATTTTTGAAATCTCTCGCATCTCTTAGATAAGCAAGCGTATCTTCAGTCACCTCACTGATATCTCCTCTAAACGACAGAATTTCCGGACCTACAGATTTATTTTCAGCATTCAGGAGCTTTGCGGCATACTGATAAAAGTTCCTTGATTGCCCGATTAAATCCAGGGCAATATTACTTATGGCAATATCTTGTTCCAACATTGGCCCATGACCTGTCCACTCACTCAGTCGATGTCCCATTATTAAAGAATTATCTGCCAGGTGGAGTGTGTAGGCCACTCTAAATCCCTCCAGGGAAGAGAGTTTCGAAGCTTTTAGATTATTGAATGTGTTATTTTTCAAGTTCCTTTAATGTTTTCAAGTAACGTTTGAAAATTACATGTGTTTTACTTCATCAGGCAAATTATAAAAAGTAGGATGACGATAAACCTTATCGTTGGCAGGGTCATACATGCTGGATGCATTATCCGGGTTTGAAGAATGAATATTTTTAGATTGCACAACCCAAATACTTACTCCTTCCATCCTGCGTATATAAACATCCCTTGCATTTTCAATCGCCATTTGCGCATCCGCAGCGTGAAGACTTCCCACATGTTTGTGATCAAGTCCTTGCTTGCTTCTTATAAAAACTTCCCAAAGTGGTTCATCTGATTTCATTATTAATTATTTGACGTTGTGTAATACAAAGCGAGCGCATTGAAAGAATTGTAAAATCAATTAATATTTATGCCTGCAAAATCTCTCTTTTAGGAGATTTAGAGGTTTTCTTTTCTGCGTGTGCCAACGCAGCCTCTCTTACCCATTTGCCATTTTCGTGAGCGCTCACTCTTGCGGCTAAACGCTCCTTATTACATGGACCATCACCTTTAACTACATTCCAGAATTCATCCCAGTCTATTTCACCAAAATCATAATGTTTCCTTTGTTCATTCCATTTGAGATCCTTGTCCGGGATCGTAAGGCCAAGAATATCTGCCTGCTCCTTACATATATCTATAAATTTTTGGCGAAGTTCATCGTTGGTAAATCTTTTGATTTTCCATTTCATGCTTTGCAGCGTATGCGGTGATGCGTCATCATTTGGCCCAAACATCATAAGGCTGGGCCACCACCACCTGTTCAATGCATCCTGTGCCATTTCCTTTTGCTCTTTAGAGCCGCGACAAAGCGTAAGCAAAATTTCGAAACCCTGTCGTTGGTGAAAACTTTCTTCCTTACACACTCTTATCATCGCACGTGCATAAGGCCCGTAAGAAGCACGGCACAAGGGAACCTGGTTCATAATAGCGGCACCGTCCACTAGCCATCCAATAGCCCCAATGTCGGCCCAGGTCAATGTAGGGTAATTAAAAATTGACGAATATTTTGCCTTTCCACTTAACAATTGATCAACCATCTCCTCACGGCTTATGCCCATGGTTTCTGCTGCTGCGTACAAATAAAGACCATGGCCTGCCTCATCCTGAACCTTTGCAAGAAGTGTTGCTTTTCTCCTGAGAGAAGGTGCCCGGGTTATCCAATTGCCTTCCGGTAGCATACCAACGATTTCACTATGAGCATGCTGGCTTATCTGCCTTATTAGTGTCTTGCGATAATCTTTCGGCATCCAATCTTTTGGCTCAATTTTTACCTCATTCTCTACCTTATCGTCAAATATTTTTTGCAAATCTGCGGTCATCATCATGGTCAATTTAGTCTATAAAGTTACTATTTCACGATGCAAAAACTAACGGTTGGTAGTTAAAATTCTAAAATTGACATCTATGATTTTACATCAAAATCCACCACTACTTTTTTACTCCTGGGATGCGATTGACAAGTCAATATAAAACCTGCTTCCACTTCCTCAGGTTCCAGCCCATAATTAACTTCCATCTCAACCTTACCCTCAATTAATTTTGATTTACAGGTGCAGCATACACCGCCTTTGCATGCAAACGGCAAATCGGCTCCTTCCGCCAACGCGGCATCCAATATGTTATTACTGTTATAATCAAGATTGAAGTTGAAACTTCTGCCATCAAGCTTTACTGTTATATTACTGCCTTCGTCTTCGGGAGTATTCACAGTTTCGTAAATTTTTATGCGCTTCCTCGCAGGTGTTGTGAACAATTCAAAGTGTATTTTCTTTTGTAAAACTCCCTGCTTTTCCAAATAATCTTTTACCGTAAAAATCATTTGCTCCGGGCCGCAAATAAAAAGATCATCGGCAGAAAGAAAATCAACAACTTTTGAAAGTTGGAGGCATTTGTTGGCGTCTATTCGCCCGTAATTGATTTCAGACTCTGTTCTTTCCCTGCTTAAAATATGGTATAAGCTGAAACGGTTGATATACTTATCTTTTAAGGCCTGCAGGTCTTCTTTAAAGATTATTGAAGACACCGTTTTGTTGCCGTAAATAAGCGTAACCACACTGTTTGGCTCTGTGTACAAAATGGTTTTGATGATGGAAATAACCGGCGTAATACCACTGCCTGCTGCAAAAAATACATAAGTCTTTTTGTTGGAAGCATTTACTTCAGTAAAGAAAGCGCCCGTTGGAGCCATAACATCAAGCACATCCCCTTTTTTAAGATTTACATTTGCGAAAGTTGAAAACGTCCCATTATGAACTTTCTTAACGGCGATTCTTAATTCATTTTCTATCGGGCTTGTGCAAATGGAATATGACCTCCGCATTTCTTCGCCTGTATTAAACTTAATAGTTACGTTTTGGCCCTGCCGGAACCGGAAGTCATTCTCTAAGTCTTGTGGTATTTCAAATGCAATAGAAACACAGTCTTTTGTTTCCTGCCGGATATCTTTTACAACTAGCTTATGAAAATGTAGCGTCAACTCCTATATAGTTTTATTTAATGAACTCTGGCCATTTTTATTATTATTTGCCGTGCTTATACTGATAGCACTATCGTTCCTTAATCCATCAATCAGCATTTTCACCATATTTTCTTCCAATGATTTTGAGTCGATCTGCTTAGAAGATCGTTGCCAGCTTTCTATACCTCCAATAGCTGATAAAATTGTAAGCACCGCCACCTCAGGATTTATGCGGTTAACTTCATTGTTATCAATGCCTTTTTGCAAAAGCGTCGCCAACCTCGATCTATAATTGCTCCGCCTGCTTTTAAAATCTGCAAGAAACGACTCAGGCAAATGTCTCCATTCATGATCTGAAATATATACATTTTCATATTCCTCTATCATCATCGAAATGTGAAACCGGATAATGCTTTCCATCTTATCCAAAATTGAATTTGCACTTACCTCAACTTCTTCCAGGTGCGCAGTAAATAACCGGGCAACCTTGAAGCATATTTCATTCAGGATTTCTTTCTTGGATTCGATATGATTATAAAGACTAGGAGCTTCCACACCGATGCTTTCTGCAATGTCACGCATTGAGGTTGCCGCATATCCTTTTTCCTTAAATAATGATGCCGCAGATTGCACGATCACGTCTTTCTTAGACCCATTTTTTGTCGCAATTATTTTTGCCATGAAATTGTTATTCCGGCAAAACTAACGCTTATTAGTTTTTTTCTTTTGCCTACGAAAAATCCTTCTTAACAATCTGAGCCTATATCTTATGACAATTCGCTATTTGAGCTACATTCAGGCATTTGATCGTTTTATCAACGGATTATAATAATTTTAAATGTTGAATATGATATTTTTTAATTTTGCCGCCAAAAAGTTGTGAATGACTTTAAATAGTGTAGATAAAGTAGAAAGTATTTCACCCGCTGAATTCAGAGCAAATTATTACCTCCCCCAAAAGCCGTTGGTAATTACCGGCCTTGCAAAAAAATGGCCGGCTTATACCAAATGGACCTGGGATTATTTCAAAAAAATTGTAGGAGATAAGAGAGTAGGGCTTTACAATAATGTAAAAAGCGATGCTTATACACCGATAAATACAGCAGATGATTACAAAACCTTTGGGGAGTATGTTGATATGATCCAGGAGGGCCCTGCTGCATGGCGTATATTTTTGTTTAATATTTTTACCCATGCACCCCAGCTCACTGAAGATTTTACCTGGCCCGAAGAACTAATGACGGGTTTTGTAAAGAAGTACCCCATGTTATTTACGGGAGGGCAAACATCCATTACCCACATGCATTTTGACATAGACCTTTCACATATTTTACACACACAGTTTGCCGGCAGAAAGAGGGTTTTGCTATTTCGGCATGAAGAACAATATAAGCTTTACCGTAAGCCTTTTGAGGTACTTAGCCTTGCCGATTTTTCTAATTACAATACTGAAACGGGAAAACCGGATTATGAGAAGTTTCCGGCATTGAAGTATGCTACAGGTTACGAATTGATAATGGAGCATGGTGATACTTTATTCATGCCTGCGGGGTATTGGCATCACATGGAATACCTCGACAGTGGATTTGCCATGAGTCTTCGTGCCCTGCAAAATACGTTGTCTGGTAAGGCAAAAGGCGCCTGGAATTTATTTGGAATGAGGAGCATTGACACCATTATGAAAAAGACAAATCCAAAGTGGTGGTATAATTATAAAATCAGGAAAATTGATAGATTTGCGAGTGAGGAGTTAAGAAAATATTATTAATATATCAGAGAAAATTCTTTTTATAAAAAAATTCGTATTACTTTAGCAGCCCATTCTGTATATTCCTTTTCCTATATTTTAAAGACCGTACACATAGCCCATAAAACTGTATTTAGTTTTTCAAATACAATTTAGAATAAATATCCTTTACATAAAATATTAGCAGGAGCTTAAGCTTTTTTCTTGTGGTTTCAGAGGTAAGCAAGGCCGGTGATTTTTATCACTGGCCGTTTTTTTGAGGTGAATTATAAAAAAACCGGAGATGCGTAAATGGAATAGAGTTACCGTTCAATTTCATAAAGAATTCCGCATGCATTAAACTCTTTAAAATAGCGTTATCAAGCAGCATACACTTAATCCAAAGCTCTGTTCATAAATTTTACTAATGGCATTAATGCTTTGAAAACCTGCGACACTTCCCTGGTAAGGGATGAAAGATTAAAATGGTTATCGGGAATGCGTTTTGTTGCAACAAAACTTTTCAATCTCAAGAAATCTCCTGCGGGATCATTCTTGTCATAGCCCTTTGGGATATTTACAAGCATGTTATTTTTATCCATCTCCAAACCCGTGTATTGCTTCGTAAACGAACTGCCGTTTAATATCTTTTTGAATTCAGGAAAACAATAATCTATCTCCTGTCTTATTTTTTTCAACTCAGGTGCTGCCGGCATCCAAAGTCCGCCGCCGGCAAAACTTTCGCCGCCTGGCTCAAGATGGAAATAGTAACCTGCAAAAATTGATTTTTTCCCGCCCTTATTGAAAGAGGCTCCCATATTGGATTTGTAAGGCGTTTTATCTTTTGAAAACCTGATGTCGCGGTTTATTCTAAATGTGCAGTTTTTAGCTTCCAGCAGTTTTATGTCTTCGTCAAAAGTAGATATCGAAACAATGATCTTTTTTACAAAATCTTCAAAATCACTTTTCGCCGCGTTGTATTTTTCGCGGTTTTTATCGAACCAAGGCTTGTTATTATTTTTTTTTAGTAAACTTAAAAAACCGGTTGTAGATGATTGAAACATTCAATGGTGTTGTGAACAGGTAGAAAATTTCTTTTAAAACGCGGAATAAAAATCTTATATATTAGACCAGTTTTCACCACTTTTAATTCTATAAATGGTCATTTCGCTCACCTTATATTTTTCGGCAATTTTCTTGTAGGTAAGCCTGCGACGTGGGTTTTCGATCATGGTCTTAATGGCCTTTACTTGCTTAGCATCAAGCTTAAGACCCTTAGTTCTTGAATTTTGAATTTTTTTATAAGCAATTTTCTCCGGGCTTTTTTGTTGATGAGTGCTTACTTCTTGCTGATTGGCCCATTTTAAATTTTTATAGCTGTTATCGGTCTTGACATGATTAAGATGTATAACAAATTTTTCCTTGGGTGAATTTTTTTTGTTGAAAAGTTTTGCAACTTCCCGGTGAAAATAAATCGTACCGTTAGTACCATTTATATGAAGGTTCAAAGTTTTATAGCCGGAAGTTAAAGAACCATTAAGTAGTTTGCCATCAGCAACAACGTCTTCTTTATAGCTGGCTATCCGGCCGTGGGAAGAAACTGCGTATTTTTTTCGTAGTTGCTTCCATCCTTTAAACTGAATTTGTTTCCATATTTCGCCGTTAATTTTTTTTACCATAACAAAGGGGTTTAAAATAAAGTTACAAAACTATATGTGTATCATATTTAAAAAATCTTGCTCATCTATTATTTTGATTGTTTTTATCTTCTTTGCCTTTTCAAGTTTACTTCCCGCCGAATCGCCTGTTACAAGATAATTCAAATTATTACTTACTGATGAAAGAAGTTTGCCTCCGTTATCTTCTGCTAACTTTTCTGCATCGCCTCTTTTCAATGTTGGCAATGTTCCGGTGAATAAAAATGTCTTCCCGCTTAAAGTTCCTGGCACCTCTTCCTTCTTATCGCCTTTGGTCATTATGCCTGCTGCCTCCAGCGTTTTAAGCATTTTTATATTATCCTGATTTTGAAAAAATTCATAAATACTCTCGCTTACTTTACTACCAATATCTTTTAGCTCCCGCAATTCTTCAATAGAAAAGTTTGCAATCTCAAATATGCTTTCTACACTTTTACTTAAAACTTTGGCTGTCGTTTCTCCAACATATCTTATGCCAAGGCCGAAAATAAGACGATTTAAAGATTGAGTTTTTGAAACCTCGATTGCAGTCTTAAGATTATTAATGGATTTTTTTCCAAATCCCTCGAGCTTCGAAATTTCATCATAATCTAATTTATAAATGCCTGGTATATTTTTCAGTAAGCCGAGGCTATAAAATTTTCTCACGTTTGCTTCGCCAAGACTTTTTATATCCATTGCATCTTTGCTTACAAAATGTATGATGCGTTCAACTACCTGGGCTTCGCAATTAATGTTCACACATCTCCATATTGCTTCTCCTTCCGGCTTTACTAACGGGTCGGTGCAAACTGGACAATTTTCAGGAAAAATAATTTTTTTCTCTTTTCCTGTTCTTAATTCGGTCAAAGGCTTTACAATGTACGGAATCACATCACCTGCACGCTCCACTAAAACGGTATCGCCTATGCGTAAATCTTTTTCTTCAATTACATCTGCATTAAAAAGAGAAATGGAAGTAACGGTTACGCCACCTATATGAACGGGTTCAATTTTCGCTACCGGCGTCACCGAACCGGTACGGCCCACCTGGAAGTCTACTTTCAGCAATTGAGAAGAAGCTTGCCTCGCCTTAAACTTATAAGCAATCGCCCAACGTGGATGATGGGTAGTACTACCGGTTTGCTGTTGTAGTTCTACATTATTCACCTTTATTACCATTCCATCAATTTCATACGGGAGATTATCTCTTCTTGTCTCAAAATCTTCGCAAAATGCGACAACCTTCTCTATGGCATTAAAAACTTTCTTCTTATGCACCGGAGTGTTGAAACCAAGGCCTGCAAGCAATTCCAAAGATCCCGAATGTGTTTTTAACAGTTCCGGATCTTTTGACTTTTTTTGATTAGCCGTCACGAAACTTATATGATATAGTATCGCTTCAAGCCTTCTTTTTCTTACCGCAGCAGGATCTTTCA
This sequence comes from Chitinophagales bacterium, assembly GCA_038251675.1. Classification (GTDB taxonomy): domain Bacteria; phylum Bacteroidota; class Bacteroidia; order Chitinophagales; family Chitinophagaceae; genus Ginsengibacter. The sequence goes on from JBBSBD010000044.1 coordinate 31,408, forward strand.
TCCTCAGGGAACCGGCAGCAGCATTACGCGGATTAGCAAGAGGCGGAGTTCCATCAGCCTCAAGCAAAAGGTTATATTTCTTAAAATTTTCTTTTGTCATTAATACTTCGCCGCGTATTTCTATTTTTTCAATTCCATAATCTGAAAATTTTGCAAATAACGGCACGGAGCCAATTTGCCTGATGTTAGTCGTAACATCGTCTCCCGCTACGCCATCTCCGCGGGTTGCGCCTCTTGCCAGTACATCGTTTTCATAGATTAATGAAATACTGGCCCCGTCAAATTTTGGCTCGGCGCTATATTCAATATTTTCAGTATTCACAAGGCCTCTTACTCTTTTGTCCCAATCAATAAGATCTTGTGAATTATAACTGTTATCAAGACTGAGCATTGGTACGAGGTGAGCCACCGTTACAAAATCTTTGTTCAAACTGTTGCCCACTCTCTGTGTGGGCGAATCAGGTGTAATTAGCTTCGGGTTTTCTGTTTCAAGCTTTTCCAAAGATTTATAAAGCCTGTCATATTGTTCATCAGAAATAAGAGGATCATTTAAAATATAA
>JBBSBD010000045.1:0-31899 GCA_038251675.1 Chitinophagales bacterium
ATATAAGCCAGTATTCATCGTTGGTAAACATGCCATTTAATTCCTTTAGACGTGCAGTAGACGTATCATATCTTTTGAAAGAAACACTGTCTCCTTCACTGGAAAATACAACATCATTTGTTTTGGGCATCCACTTCCAATTCCGGCTTTTCGCTATGGTATCTTTTTCAACATTAAATGTGAATTCCAGTTCTTTCACTTTGGAAAAATTTTCAAGCCCTGCAGCGGCAGCTATTTTAGCCTCCGGAGTATTACCGGAAGATATTGATGAGTTGGATGAACTATCATTACACTGAGTAAGAAATAAGAGAATTGCTGTTAATGGGAAGAATAATTTGCGCATGGTGCTTTTTTTTAAAATTACCTTTTTTGTTTTAAAATTGATCTTTAAAAAATTATTCGTCATTGAAGATCGCTTAGCCTTATGAGCAGTTTACTAACTTTTACGGCATCTTGTGTTGCAATTATTCATCAGCCGTTGCCAGATCAAAAGCTTCCGCAAGCAACTCAAAAGAGCGTTTGCGATTAGCCACACTATCCGTCATAGTAGCAGCTATAATTTCATCAGCACCAAAATCACCGGCCAATTTATTAAGCTGTTCTTTTATATCATCTTTAATTCCTGAAACAACACGGCCACTGTTATAAGAAATTCTTTCTTTCTCCGCCGCACTAAAAGCATAATCTTTTATGGATTCGTAATCGCCCGGTTTATCGAAATTTCCCTTTTCAAATTGCAGTAAGCGATAATCCATGAGCTTACGCATTCGCCGCGCTTCTTCTTCTGTCTCACCGCACAATACTGATATAGAAAGAATAACTTTTGGTTTCGGAAATTGTTCGGATGGCTGGAAATATTTACGATAGGTATCTACAATATCGGGCGTTGCTTTTGCATTGATAAATCTTGCAATTGCAAGGCCCATACCAAATTGAGCAGCAATTTTACTACTGCCCCCGCTGCTGCTAAGTATCCATTGTTCGGGAATAGTCTCTGCCTGCGGAACCGCAATTAACGGCCCGTAACTTGTGCCGGCGGTATCTTTAAAAAAATGCTGAAGATGCGATAATTGGGTTAAGTAACTTTCTTCATTAAAATCATTTGAAGGATTTAATATTGCCGCGGTAATGCGGTCACTGCCAGGAGCACGTCCCATTCCTAAATCGATCCGGCCGGGAAAAAGTGTTTCGAGCATCCGAAAATTTTCGGCAACTTTTAGAGCGCTGTGATTTGGCAACATAATACCACCGGAACCGATGCGAATTTTTTTGGTTGCATCGGCAAGTTTTACCATCAGCACTTCCGGTGTTGATCCGGCAATCGAAGGCGCATTGTGGTGTTCCGATATCCAAAAACGACTATAGCCTAATTCTTCTGCAAGCTTTACTGTTGCTATAGTTTCTTCAATCGCGTCTCTTGCGGAACTTCCTTTTCGCACAATGGATTGATCAAGTATGCCGAGTTTTATTTTTTGTTTCATGATAATTTTTCAAAGGGTGCTGCTATTGAAGTGAACCGGTTGCAATAAGCAATCCAATTATTTGGGTTGGAAATTTTGTCAGTTTGTCAAAAGGAAATTGAAGTGTTTTAGCAGTTGTGTGATCAATAATATTGCATTAAAAGTTTAGTTTTACAGTGTTTAGAAAATACAATGGCCAATCAAAATTTGAATACGGATAAAGAAATATTAACTCCTGCAGAAAAAGAGTTTGAAAATAATATCCGGCCGGCCGTAATCGAGGAATTTAGCGGCCAGAGCCAGATAATTGAGAACCTCCGCATATTTATTAAGGCAGCAAGGCAACGGGAAGAAGCGCTTGATCACATTCTGTTTCACGGCCCTCCGGGCCTTGGCAAAACTACGCTCAGCCGTATTGTTGCCAATGAACTTGGAGTTAATATTAAAGAAACCAGCGGCCCGGTAATTGAGAAACCCGGGGATCTCGCAGGGCTTCTTACCAATCTCGAGCCCAATGATGTTTTGTTCATTGATGAGATCCATCGCCTGAGTAATGTTGTCGAAGAATATCTGTATGCAGCCATGGAAGATTACCGTATCGATATTATGATTGATACCGGACCCAATGCACGCAGCGTTCAAATCAATCTCAACCCTTTTACTTTAATTGGCGCTACTACCCGCAGCGGCCTTTTGACTTCCCCGTTACTTTCAAGGTTCGGCATAAAATCAAGGCTTGAATATTATGATTCCGAAACTTTGCAAAAGATCATTCTGAGATCTTCAGCAATTCTCAATACCAAGATTACATCCGATGCTGCAAAAGAAATTGCCGGAAGAAGCCGCGGAACTCCGAGAATTTCTAATGGCTTGCTAAGAAGAGTGAGAGATTTTGCACAAGTCTTGTCTAACGGTGTTATTGATCTTGCCATTACGGAACATGCATTGAAAGCACTCAACGTAGATGAATATGGGCTTGATGAAATGGACAACAGGATACTTTCTGTGATCATTGAAAAATTTAAAGGAGGCCCGGTTGGCATTACAACTATTGCAACTGCTGTAGGCGAGGAAACAGGCACACTTGAAGAAGTATATGAACCTTTTTTAATACAGGAAGGTTTTATAATGCGTACCCCACGCGGAAGGGAAGTTACTCCTAAAGCTTATGCACATCTCGGAAAAAAACCCCACGCAAATTCAAAAGGGCCTTTACTATTTGATTGATGAAACCAGATGCAATCGTTTTTCATTTTTAATTCATCCTATCCGAGGAGTAAAAAAATAGCAGGCCTTTTATGCAGATCTGGCTTTTCATTTTTCCATTCGGAAATCGTTTTTGTTTTAATGAATTCCTGGGGTGAGGTAATATCGACAGCAATGCATAATTGGGTAGAAGATTTACAATTTTGTAAAATTGCTTCGACCAGCTTATTGTTGCGAAAGGGTGTTTCAATAAAAATCTGGGTGCTTTTGTTTTGAATGGATTGTTCTTCAAGCCATTTTATTCTTTTGTTTCTTTCCATATTATCGATGGGCAAATAACCGGAAAAGCAAAACTGCTGGCCATTAAGCCCGCTCGCCATTAAAGCAAGCAGTATGGACGACGGGCCTACAAGAGGTTTGATTATGGCGTTTAGTTTTTGCGCTTCATGTATTAATATCTGGCCCGGATCGGCAATTCCCGGGCAACCTGCTTCACTTATGATCGCAATATTTTTTCCCTCGTTTATCCTTTCCCTTAAAGTATTTATTTGTTCTTTTTCTACTTTATGAATGGTATGCCATTCAAAATTATCAATTACAATTTCTTTACAAATACTTTTCAAAAAGCGTCGGGCCGTTCTTTCATTTTCTGCAAAAATTACCTGGCAATTTTTTACTGCAGCGAGCACATAATGCGGAATGGTTTCAATGGATTCATCAGATAAAAAAGAAGGAATTAAATATACCATTTTATGAAATTAGGAAACAGTTGGAATAATGATTTGCTGTTTATTTTCTCCTTGTTGTAAACTAAGTGTTGCCGCCACTACAGCATACCCTGGAGCAATTACCCAGCCTAAAACCGGAATGATATGCAATAAGTAAAATACCATTCCATTGCCAATAGCGAGCCCTTTGTGGTCAGCTATAAAATCAATGCTTTCCGAAGGCGAAAGGTTATTTCTTTCACTCGAATAATCAAGCATTGAGAAGCCAAAATAGTAGCACTCGATAAATAACGCTAACACCGGCGTAGCCCAACCTATGATCGGGATAAAAGCGATAATCAATACTGAAATGGAATAAACGGTTTGCCATAGCGTATTTCTCAAGGCAATGCTTATTCCCCTCATAATATCTCTAAAATATTGCCGTAAATTAAAGGGAAATGTTTTGTTATGAATTAGTGATTCTGTTTTTTCGCTAAGCCATGCAAAGACCGGTGAACCGATTATTAAGAATAAATACTTGAACCATGAAAAGTAAAACAACGTGAGGATCAACTGCAAAACGAGCTGTCCGAAAATAAAGAGAAATCTTAGCAGGCTTCCATGCTCTTTCAGTACCCACAATTTTAGGCCGGATTTTGAAAATAAATAATCGACAACATGCACTGAAGATTTCAGGAAAAAATAGAAACCTGCAAAAAACAGGAGAGCATAAATAAATCCCGGAATTAATATCCATTTCCACAATTTATTTTTAACGATGAATTTATGCGCTTTAAAGTAAGCCTGTATTGCTGTAATAATTTCCTGTAGCACCCGGTTACATTATATGGACATTTATAAATACCATCAAACATAAAAATATAATCTGGTTTTATTGTGAAATTTTATATGTAAGGTTTTATTAATTTGGCACATGATCTAATAGTTTTATTATGAAGAAAATACCATTGTCCTTTTACCACCGTACCGATGTAGTTCAAATCGCTAAAGAGTTACTTGGGAAAATTATTGTTACCGCATTCGATGGTAATCTCACTACAGGGAGAATTACAGAGACGGAAGCCTACGTGGGCATTACTGATAAAGCATCTCATTCTTTTGGGCACCGGCGTACTGCACGCAACGAAGATATGTACGGACACCCCGGTATTGCTTATGTCTATATCTGCTACGGAATGCACCAGATGTTTAACATCGTCACTAATGATAAGGATGTACCCGATGCGGTATTAGTGAGAGCTGTTGAGCCTATTGAAGGCATTGACATTATGCTTAAGCGAACCGGGAAAAAAGAACTTAACAACACACTTACAAAAGGCCCAGGTAATGTTGGAAAAGCGCTTGGTATTTTTAAACATCATTCTGGCCTGAAGCTGAACAGAAACGATATTTATATTATGGAGGATAAATTTTCACTTACTGAAGAGGATATCGGTACCAGCATAAGAATAGGCGTGGAGAGTGCCGGGCCGGATGGATTGCTACCGTACAGATTTTATATAAGAGGAAATAAATATGTGAGCGGCAAGAATCGTTAAACATTTATCGATGCCGTTGAGAACTTTGGTAAATCCCCATATCGTCTTCTTTACCAAACACAATATGTTTGCTGCTATCATTAAAACGTGATTATTAATTCTTCGTTATTAATTTTAAGTTACGTATTTACCGTAAATGTGTTCCCAATATTTTATGCCATACTTTTCTTTCACAAAACGTACTTTTGCAACTTAATTTTTAAAATAAAACAATAAGTTATGAGCACAACTAAAGTTGCTATTAATGGTTTTGGCAGAATTGGACGCCTTGTTTTCAGGCAGATTTATAACATGAAAGGAATAGATGTAGTCGCAATAAACGATCTCACCAGTCCGGCAGTATTGGCCCATTTACTAAAATACGATAGCGCCCAGGGCAGGTTTGAAGGAGATGTAAAAAGTTTGGAAGATTCAATTACCGTTAATGGTGAGGAAATTAAAATATATAAGCAAAAAGATCCATCACAAATTCCCTGGGGAGCGCACGATGTAGATGTTGTTATAGAAAGTACCGGATTTTTTACTGATAAAACAAAAGCTGAAGCGCATATTACTGCCGGCGCAAAAAGGGTTGTGATTTCGGCTCCTGCAACGGGAGATTTAAAAACAATTGTATTTAATGTAAATCATAACATTCTTGATGGCACCGAAACAATTATTTCGTGCGCATCATGCACAACGAACTGCCTGGCCCCAATGGCAAAAGTGCTAAACGATACGTTTGGTATTTCGGCAGGTTTTATGACCACGATACATGCATATACTAACGACCAAAATACGTTGGATGCACCTCACGCGAAAGGCGATTTAAGAAGAGCACGGGCAGCCGCGGCCAATATTGTCCCCAACAGCACAGGAGCTGCAAAGGCAATAGGGCTGGTATTACCTGAGCTTAAAGGGGTACTTGACGGTGTTGCTCAACGGGTTCCGGTAATAACGGGATCGCTCACCGATCTTTCTACGGTGTTGAAGAAAAAAACATCTATAGAGGAAGTTAATGCAGCAATGAAAGCGGCTTCAAATGAAAGCTTTGGTTATACTGAAGATGAGATTGTAAGTTCTGATGTGATCGGGATTCACTTCGGATCTTTGTTCGATGCAACTCAAACTAAAGTTTTAACAGTGGGCGACACGCAACTGGTAAAGACGGTAAGTTGGTACGATAATGAAATGAGCTATGTTTCTCAACTGGTACGCACTGTGCAATACATGGATAGCTTGATTAAGAAATAAGAAAAGAAGTTTTGTTACAAAACCCGTTTTAACTATCATCAGTAACCGATGGTTAAAACGGGTTTTGCGTTTTTACACTATTAGAAAAAATGAAATTGAATTGTGAAATTTTTTGAAACCCTTATTTTTTCTTTAACCCCGACAGGTAGTGCTCCAGTGCAGAAACCATGCTGGGCATTTTAGGTTGGGGGGCAATTATATCAGGATTATAACCCGCGGCAACCACTGCTTTGCGGGTATTGTCGCCAAAAGCTCCCATCATTGTGCCATTCTGTTTGAAATCAGGGCAGTTTTGAACAAAACTTCTTACGCCTAAAGGAGTGAAAAAGCAGATAATATCGTAATTGTGTTTTGAAACAATTTCTTTTACATCATTAGAGATGATCTCGTAAAGTACCGGTATTGCATATTCGCAACCATTTTCAATAAGCCAATTGGTGATCTCACTATCGAAGGACTCTGAACATGGATACAAAAAACTCTCCTGTTCTTTATACTTCGTGATTACGTCAAATAGGTTGTTGTTAGTTCCATCTGCGTAAAACACTTTTCGCTTTCGATACAGAATAAATTTTTGAAGATATAAAGCTACCGCCTCGGTAATGCAAAAGTATTTGGTATGCTGAGAGATGGTAATTTTTAATTCATCACAGGTTCTGAAAAAATGATCTATTGCATTTCTACTGGTAAATATTACGGCTGAATAAGCTGTGATGTCGATTTTTTGTTTGCGAAATTCTTTTGAGTAGATGGGCATTACTCTTATGAATGGCTGAAAATCAAGGTTTACATTGTATTTTCTTGCCATTTCAAAATAGGGAGATTTGTCATTGTCCGGTTTGGCCTGCGTAATAAGTATATTATGAATTTGCTTAATAGTTTTGGGCTCGGAAAATGCAGTCTTTATATCCATCGTAAATAAAAGGTGTTTTACAAAGCTACGATTTTTTGCACAAAAATGGCTACCACAGAATGTTGTATCTCATTAAGTTACTTTGATTGAAGAGCTATCATATTAAATAATCCATGGTTACCTTGTAAAGAATTAGAATCGGAATTATTTCTGTGGCTATAATATAGACCAGGAAATGAAATGCATTGAGAGGTAATTTGTTTTCCAACGCCCCGTATGTCTTTATATATCTTGATAAAAAGAACAGGGCAACTACAAATATTGCCACAGTTGTGATATAACGCACCCATAATGGAAGAGAGAAAGCAAGTATTACGAGGAACGGAACGAGCACAATTCCTGATATTTTGTTGATCAAAAAAATAATAAAAATATAATTATCAACAATTTGCTGCATGCCACTCAACCATCCAATAAACTTAAGTGTGCAATACTTTACAAAATAAAGAACGCCTATCCCTAATATACAAAGGGGCAAAAGCAGTTTTGTATTCATCAACAGGGGTGGGTGGTAATAGGTAAAAAGCAGCCAAAGAAAAATACCGGCACTGACAGCAAAAAAAATGTTCAGTATAAATGAGGGAAGTTTCGCCTGGAGGAGTTGATCAGCGAGCTGCGACTGCCTAAGGGAAGTGTTAAAGAATACCCTAAAAAGATTATTAAAATAACCTTTGTAAAAAGTTTTGAACAGTGCAATAATCAGCACCACTAAACATAAAATATAGAATACAAATTCTTTGCCGTCAGATTGCTTTTTTTCGGAAATTAAATAAACCGGTGCGTCTCTTACATTAATAAACTTGCTTGAAGAAAGAAGATCGTCGAGGATTAAACGATAGGTTCTTATTGGGGGTTGAGAAGCCGATAAAAGTGAATCAGCTTTCACAGCACTTGTATCGGCAATGGTTATTAATGCTGAATTGCGCTTAACCCTATTGGCCGAATCACCGGGTAGTTGAGAGAAGATACAATTGGAATATAGAATCAAACAAATTATTACCGATGCAATTCGCATATTCATTTTCATCCATTTTTTTGCTTTGGTCATCGGCTCAAAAATAATTTATATATCCAAAATGAATCTTGGAAGAATTGCGAATATCAAACTTAATATCATTCCTTTTACCCAAGGCATAACTAAGATTGAGCAAACCAAGTTTTGTTTCAAAAGCAAGCCCTATACCACCACTTATAAAATTGTTATTGAAATTTGTTGTATTAAAATTTGTTTTAGTGAAACCTGCATCTGAAAATCCAAACAGGTATGAATTAACGCCAACAAGATAACGGTATTCCGCTGTGAAAACCCCGTACCTGTTTGCATAAATACTTTCTTCATCAAATCCTCTTAGAAGCCTGTAGCCCCCTATCTGAAATAATTCATTCCTAAAAACCTGTGGCGTTTCGAGCCATCCTACATTAAACGCAAATTTTAAAGTACTTCTTTTCCCTGACGGAATGTAATGGGCCGCAGAAGCCTGGAATCGTATTCGATACGATTTAAGTTTTATGGTATCGTACAAAGAGTTAAAATTAAAATCAGGATCGCCAGGGTCTTTTAGATTAACAATGTCGTTATTCTTAGTAATTTTTTTGATGCCCACTCCCAGGGTAACATCAAACTCATTTCCCCTCCGCGGATTTAACCGATAATTGGTATTAATAAAACTATAATTCACTCCGAAATTTCCGGAGCTTACGTCTATATTCGGTGGCAGCATCCTGGTCGCCAATACCCGGTTAGTATCCACGCCGCCGGAGAGTAAATAACTACGCTCCTTTTGATAAAATATTTTACCCGACTGATTAGCAGATATAATATACTGGAGCCCGAAAATTGCATTTAACTGGAGATACAGAGAATCTTTTTTAAGAAGATTAAAAGCAAAATCAATCCCAAACTTTGAGTTTAAAATGTAAGGATGATTATAACCTATTGTAAGCCGCGGAGATTGTGGCTGTAATTGTTGCCAGTTGAGCAAGATATTCTCGCCCGCTCCCAGCGCATTTTTAAGATCGAGGTGAACATCCCCTGTAAACTGTGCTTTCCCCGTTGCGTTATTGGCAGGTAAGTATCCTATTAGCACATCAACCGCGCTGCTTTTCTTTTGCTGAAGGTATAAGTTAAGTACCGATCCGCTTCCCAGCATGGTAATATCCCAGGGCTGTTGCTCCTGCAGGTATGGTAATTCTTTTATTCTCTTACTTACCTGTTTTAGTTTTTCGTTATTATATAAAATGCCATTGTTAATGCCCAGGTAATGTTGAAGAAATAAGTTCTTAATCTTAGCATTTCCAAAAACTTTAATGCTGTCAATATGATAAACAGGTCCCTTATTTACTGATAAGGCAGCTTTTATTTTATCTCCGGAAAATCGAATACTATCCAATTTTATTTCTGCAAAAGGAAAGCCGTTATTCTCATAATAATTAATAATTTTTTCCTCCTGCAACTGGAATCGTGCAAAGTCCATTTGATTTGTCTTAGAGAGTTTTGAATTCCAGCCAGTGGACTCGAGAACTTTGCTATCAATACTATCCGTATTAATTTCCACCCATTTAAATTGTTCTCCCAGGTATAGTTGGGCAACAGCCTTCGTTGAATCATATTTTACAGAGTCAACCGATGCCGCGGGAAACCCTTTACCTAAAAGGATTGCGGGCAGCGAACTTATATACACAGAAGCGGTTTCTTCATCATCAAAAATTGTTTTAAGTTCAGGCTTCTGAATTTTGTACGAAGTATCTTTACCATAAAGCAGGTATTGGACTGTATATTTTTTTTGGCAAAAAGTAGGTGATAGAAAGGAAAAGATAAATAGCGGTAAAAGTATGAGAGTCTTGCTGAAATATTTTGGGGTAAGTAATTTCATGTTAATCATTCAAATCTAAATGAATTTCTGAAATCGGCTGATCGCTGAAATCGAAATTAAAATCTAATATTTTTGGCAGGTATTTATATTCATATTCCCTTCTGTAAACAGGCATGCTATTATTGTAATTTTCATTTCTCGACTTCTCTTTCGCTAAAAGAAGAAATGATTCATGCTTTGAAAAAAGAAATTACACTTTCACATGAGTCAAACTTTGCTAAAGATGAAATTATTGAAACCATTTATTTTGGTGGAGGCACGCCTAGTCTCTTAGATAAACGCGATACAGAAGAATTATTATTTACCATAAAAAATAATCATTCCATAAGCTCTTCCGCAGAAGTTACTTTGGAAGCAAATCCGGATGATATAACAGTTGAGAAATTGAATCAATGGAACGATGCAGGTATAAACAGACTCAGCATAGGTATACAATCTTTTAAAGAAAAAGATTTACAATGGATGAACAGGGCGCATAATAACCTACAGGCACTGGAATGCGTATTGCTGGCAAAAGAAGCAGGCTTTAATAATTTTTCTGCAGATCTTATTTATGGCATACCCGGCCTCACTGATGAAGAATGGAGACAAAATGTACAGCAACTTATACAGCTCAATGTTCCACATATTGCATGCTATGCATTGACAGTTGAGCCCAATACGGCTTTAAAAAAAATGATTGTTTTAAAAAAGAAAGAAGATATAAACACTGATCAACAGGCAAGGCAATTTTTATTGCTTATACAGTGGATGAAAGAAGCAGCGTATGAGCATTACGAAATATCCAATTTTGCAAAGCCTGGTTTTAGAAGCAGGCACAACAGCAGCTACTGGCAGGGAAAGTCCTACATAGGTATCGGGCCTTCTGCCCATTCCTACAATGGAACAGCGAGGAAATGGAACATCGCGAATAATGCATTGTACATCCAGTCAATTAAGAATAATTTAATTCCTTTTGAAGAAGAGATCCTTACAAACAGCCAAAGCTTGAATGAATATATAATGACATCATTGCGCACCGCAGAAGGGCTTGATCTAAATTTTGTTCGGGATAGGTTTTCAATAAGTGAACGAAACAGAATTGAGAATGGGATAAAAAATTACTTAGATAGAAGCCTGATGACGCGAAAGGAACAAAATCTCGTCTTAACTGATGAAGGAAAATTATTTGCCGATGGCATCGCATCGGATCTCTTTGTAATCGGTACTTCAGAATAAATAATATTGTTTACTCACACATGGCCCTACCAGCAACTCTTTTATTACACCAAACTTTTTTCAATCTCTTCAAATCCTTCTTCAGCCGAAAGGTTTTCCCACAAAATTTTATAGATTGTTTCAGCAATAGGCATTTCTGCACGTACTTCCTTATTAATACTGTACATACATTTGCTGGCATTATAGCCTTCGGCAACCATGCTCATTTCCAGTTGGGCTGCTTGTACTGAGTAACCTTTGCCAATCATATTTCCAAAAGTGCGGTTGCGGCTGTAAAGAGAATAACAGGTCACAAGCAAATCCCCAAGGTAAACAGATGCCGCATAATTTGTTGTGTGCTTTTTTTCAATTTTGGTATTCGGGTTGGCATGGTCGATAGATCCCACTTCAACATTTTGTATCCCTGCCTTTCTCAAAAAGCCTGCCATCTCATCTGCACTGTTTGCGATAAGCACGCTCAAAAAGTTATCACCATATTCCAGCCCATGTGCAATGCCTGCGCCAATTGCATAAATATTTTTTAATACCGCGGCATACTGTACACCATAGATATCAGTGTTATGAATTGTATTTAGATAAGGCGTTTTAAAATGAGAAGCGATATCAGTCGTTGTTTGTTCATCAACGCCTGAAAAGGTAAGGTACGATAATTTTTCAGCCGCAACTTCCTCGGCATGGCAAGGGCCAAGCACTGTGAAATAATCTTTCAGGGCTACGCCAAACTCTTGTTTCAGGTAGTCATTTAATAGCAAATTATTTCCAGGCAAAATTCCTTTAACGGCTGATACAATTTTCTTATCCTTAAAAATATCTTTCGGAAGCTTGCCGAATACTTCTACTGTATATGCTGATGGAACAACTATTATAATACAATCTACATTTTTTATTACTTCCCCGACTTCTGTTGTTAGATGAAGAAGGCTGGTATCAAAATAGGCCGAATTAAGATAATGAGGATTATGCCTCCTGTTTTTAAAATGACCGATTGTTTTGTCCGATCTTATCCACCACGAAATTGAATTGTAATTATCAGTTAGTATTTTGGCAAGAGCTGTTCCCCAGCTACCGCTGCCGATAATTCCGAATTTCATCATAGACCTAGTTTTTCTACGGCAATTTGTGCGGCCGCCTGGCTTGCATCTTTCTTATTAAAAGCCTTTGCTTCAGCAACCAACTCACCATCAATTTTTGCCCCGATAGTAAACAATCGTCTTCCATTTTCTACTTTTTCTTCTATGGTTTCAAACTCGAGATTCTTGCCGTTTTTATTAGCCCATCCGTATAACTTATTTTTTTGATTGATATCGAGATTCTCGAGATCCTGCATAAAAAAATGCGGGTTAATGATGTGTTGGGTAACCCATCTTTGCGTATTATTATATCCCTTGTCAAGATAGACTGCGCCTACAACTGCCTCAAGGGTATTTCCAAAAATCTGGGAAATTTTTAAGGAATTATCAAAGCGATTATAAAATGTAATTTTTTTGAATCCGATCTTTAGGGCTATGTCGTTCAGTTGATTCCTGTTTACCATCTTACTTCTCATCTCTGTTAAAAAGCCTTCGTCTCTATACGGATAACGCATAAATAAATAATGTGCCACGAGTGAACTAAGAACCGCATCACCAAGGAATTCAAGTCGTTCATTGTTTTCATCAGCTCCTTCCCTTATCGACCGATGGCTCAACGCAGTTTTATATAAGCTTAATTTTCCGGGGGCGAAGCCCAATATGTTTCGCAATTGTCTCCTAAAATCTCTGTCAGATTTATTAGAATAGATGTTTTTGAAAAAAAGCACAGTCGGAATTTAGATGAATTTTGCCTTAAGTTACCAATAAAATATCTAATTAATTTCCCGAAGCAGCAATAGAAATGGAGTTAATGGAACAGATGACTAAGCACCCGTTAGTAAAATAAAAACTTACAAATAAAAATATTGCAAGCTCTATTTTACAAATTTAAATATACAGAAAACAGCAATTATTAAGGTGAGCCAAAAAACAAATGACCATAATATCAAAGTTCCTTCTGCCCCCGAAACTCTCTTGACTAATTTTTTTTGTAATACGGCTGCATCTTCTTTGGTTGCAAAAACATTTTTCATGTCATCGCGCCAAAGAGCAATTTCATTTTTTGCCGCATCAACCTTTAAAGCTACCTCTTTGTCGACCTCGGTATCAATATATGTAATAATCTCTGCAGCCTCTTTGTCGCCAAGGCGCCTTATAAGGAAATTTTGAATTTCTGAATGGGAAATATTAGCAGGTGTTTCCATGGAAGAAATTTTTGGATGAAATGATTTATTTTTTATACTTCTTGATTATCACCGAGGCATTGTGGCCACCAAAACCAAAAGTATTGCTAAGCGCTGCGTTCACTTCTTTTTCCTGCGCTACGTTCAAAGTAAAGTTAAGTTTTGGATCAAGCTCAGGATCCTGGGTATAATGATTGATAGTTGGTGGAATAATATTTTTGGTAATTGCCAATATACAGGCAAGGGCTTCTATAACCCCTGCGGCGCCAAGACAATGGCCCGTCATAGATTTTGTAGAACTAATATTCAGATCATAAGCTTTTTCACCAAAAACATCGAGGATGGCTTTTGTTTCCGCAATGTCTCCAAGTGGAGTGGAAGTGCCGTGAACATTTATATAGTCTATATCTTCAGGCGACATTCCCGCATCCTTCAGTGCAACATTCATAACATTTTTGGCGCCAAGTCCGTCAGGATGTGGAGCGGTAATATGATAAGCATCGGCTGTTGCACCGCCCCCTGCAATTTCACAATATATTTTTGCACCCCTGGCAAGGGCATGTTCCAGTTCTTCAAGAATTAAAACTCCGGCGCCTTCTCCCATCACAAAGCCGTCCCTGTTTTTATCAAACGGGCGGGAAGCAGTTTTGGGATCATCATTTCTTTCACTGAGTGCCTTCATTGCATTAAATCCTCCAACACCTGCTTCGCAAATAACGGCTTCGCTTCCGCCGGTAAGTATTACGTCAGCGCGGCCAAGACGAATGTTGTCATAAGCATCAATAATTGCATTGGTACTGCTTGCACAGGCACTTACTACCGCAAAATTTGGCCCTCGAAAACCATATCTCATCGAGATTTGTCCGGCTCCAATGTCCAGGATCATTTTGGGTATAAAGAACGGGTTGAACCGTGGCGTTCCATCACCCAGGGCAAATTCTATAATATTATCCTGGAAAGTAGTGATTCCACCGATGCCGCTGGCAAATATTACACCCACCCTGTCGGAATCAACATTTTCTTTGGTAATTCCTGCATCTTTTACTGCTTCATCACTTGCAATAAGGGCAAATTGAGTGAACCTGTCGAGCTTGCGGGCCTCTTTTCTATCAAAATAATTTGCGGGATCGAAATCTTTAACCTCGCAGGCAAACCTGGTTTTAAATTTTGTAACATCAAATTGCTGAATAACATCAGCACCAGAAACGCCTTTAGCTAAACTGTCCCAATATTCCGGAACAGTTTTACCTAAAGGCGTTATGGCTCCTAATCCTGTTACAACTACTCTTTTTAATTGCATAAGCTTGCCTGCGATGTTAAATACGATGATTACTTAGCATGCTCTTCGAGGTATGCTACTGCCTGGCCAACCGTAGTAATGGTTTCGGCCTGCTCATCAGGAATAGAAATATTAAACTCCTTTTCAAATTCCATGATTAATTCAACGGTGTCTAAACTGTCTGCACCTAAATCGTTGGTGAAAGAAGCTTCAGATGTTACTTCAGCTTCATCAACTCCTAATTTGTCAACAATGATCTTTTTAACTCTTGTTGCAATGTCTTGCATGATTGTAAAATTTAGTTAATACGGCTACAAAAATATACTTTTTGGAATAAAAAAAAATTAATAACTCGTCAACTTGATTACAGTGTGTATGCGCTATAAATTATGGAATTTGAAGCATATAAATAATATAGAGTTTAAAAAGAAATCCTTAGCCGAAAAAGAAGTTTGTTAATTTGAAAACACGCTCCGGTTGTCAGTTTAGCACCAAACCATGATCCTTCCGCCCGGTTTATAGGTGATCACAAACCAGCGTTTTGCTTTCCACTCATAAACTTTTAGTGCTAACAAGCCAATTTCAAGAAAATAAATTTGTATTTTTATTACGCATTAGAAACCCCCACGTTACTCTTTATGCCTATAAAACAAATTGACCATGGTACAAAGGAATATAAGCAAATGATTGATTTGCGGCATGAACTATTGCGTAAACCATTGCATCTCACCTTCGAAAAAGACGAACTAGATAAAGAAAAAAATGATATTTTAATTGGTGCATTTGAGGAAGAGAAAATGCTGGGATGTTGCCTGCTTACCAGGGTAAATAAAGACTGTGTAAGGCTTCGTCAAATGGCAGTGCAAAATAATCTGCAAGGCAAGGGCATTGGTGCAGCAATGTTGAATTTTGCAGAAAATGTAGCAAGAGATACGGGATATAAAATGGTTACCATGCATGCACGTCTTACTGCTATTGGATTCTACAGGAAATCAGGATATAAAATCACTGGCGACGAGTTTTTCGAATTAGCAATTCCACACTTCATAATGGAGAAGAAGATATATTAAAATAGACACGGTAACATGATGTGTCTTCTTGATTTTCTTAGAAACCGATCCCCGATTTTGTTGTAATTTCTACCAATTTGAGAAATGAAGAAATAGTTTTAAAACAAGTACTAAGCTGGGCCCAATTAAAAAAGAATATAAGGTCTGTTGTTATTACAAGTTCCCGGGCAAACCCAAAAGCTTCTGTTGATATTCTTTCGGATTATGACATTGAATTGGTAGTCACCCGCCTTCATGATTTCGATAAAAACGAAAAATGGGCTTTTCATTTCGGAGATGTCATTGCTGATATAAACGAAAGAAATTCAAAATCTCTCACTAGGCTGGTGCTCTATAGCGATGGCGTTAGAATCGATTTTCAAATTTATACTGTTTCCGAATTTAATAGAAGAACACGAAATACCCCGATCCCCGCGCATTGGGATATCGGCTACAAGGTGTTGCTGGATAAGGATCAATTGATGACACCACTTGCGCAACCCGGCTATACAAAATTCAACATAAAGCAACCGTCCGAAAAAGAATTTGCCCTCCTTCTAAAAGATTTTTGGTGGGATACTACCTACGTTTCAAAAAGCTTATGGCGTGATGAAATTTTTTATGCAAAATATATATTTGACTCCCTCCTTCGCAGCAAATATTTATTAAAAATTCTTGAATGGCATATTGGTTTAAATCATAATTGGTCGGTAAACACCAATAAAAATGGAAGATGGTTGAAGCGATACCTTGATAAGGAAACCTGGGCCCAGGTTGAAAAAACTTTCGTGGACGGGGATGTCGAAAAAAATCGCGAAGCTCTTTATACTATTACCCATTTATTCAGTACGCTTGCTAAAGAAGTTGCAAAGCAATTGAATTATGAATATCCTTTTAATTTGGAAAAAAACGTCGTCGAATATTTGAAAAAAATCGATCACAAGAAAAGATGCCTGTAGGTTTTTGATTTTACAAACTGTCTTAATCTATTTCAGAAAAAAATTTGCGGGCGTTTTCCTGTTACTATAAATCTCTTGTTATTTTTTTATTTTATTCTTTAAGAGATCTCTGGCTTCATACAAACTATCTCCTTCGAATGCATCTTTCGGAACAATAAAAAATGAACGGCTATCAAAATAAAGGTGAAAGAAATGCGGGCTTTCAATTACGGAACTAAAAGCACTCCAGGGCCAACTCCTGCTGCCTCTTTCATTTTCAATAAACATGTGTTGATCTTCAAAGCTTACCTTGAAGCGGTCTTTAAAAGTTGCCGCTTTCCTGTAAATAATATTGGGTAATATAAACCAGAACGATATCATAAGAATGAACCATAAAAAAGAGCTTCCTAAAAAAGCATAAGCCGAGATTTTCTTAAGAAAATATAAGCCCGCAGCAACTATGGCGAAAACATTCACCAATATCATCATGAGTTTAATTTCCTTTCTTGTAATAAAATGATAGCGGAGCGCCTGCAAAACTTTAGCCTTATTATAAGTGAAGTAAGAAGAGGTCATACAAAAAAAAATGTACAATGAAAGTCGGCACTATTACCGCGGTATCACGTTAATAATAAACCTAAATGAAAATATGAACTTCGTAATTAATTTCAATAAAAATAATCAAAATGAAGTACAAAACTTATGTCCGGATTCTTTTGTGCTATTTCCTTAATGTGTATTTTAGATAAATACAGTTTCGCGCTGTGAGATTTATGATTATTGGCTTAAGGCTACAGACTGGACTATAAAATGAGTAATGTACCTAACATTGAGATGCTAAATTGATTGCAGGATTATCGTAATAGAAAAGTTCCTAAAAGCAAGAGATACTCTTAGAGTTTGCTTCTTTTTTTATTGAGCAATTGTTGCCTGCTCCTGGTCCAAAATCTTTACCTCAGTCCGCCGGTTTTTTTGACGTCCTTCTTCTGTTGTATTTTCTTCTATGGGTTCTTCTGCGCCATACCCTTTCGCAACAAGCCTGTTGTTATCTATCCCTTTTGATATAAGATATTCAACAATCGTTTTTGCCCTTTCCAACGAAAGAACCAGGTTCTTTTCATCACTGCCTACATTATCTGTATGGCCTCCTATTTCTATTCTCTCATTAGGTTTTCTATTTAAGTAGTCCACCAGGTCGTCAAGCGCTGCATGAGATTCAGGCCTTAATGTAAATTTTCCAAAATCGAATTCCACATTCTCCAGCACGAATGTTTTAGGCGGGTCAAATTCAAGGTTTACTGTAAATGGGCTTTTAAAATAAGAATTGGGCTTAAGAGCCGGTACCTCTAAAACATTTTGAATAAGTGAATCTTTAAATCCTAAAATGAAAATATCATATTTATCACCTGCCGGAAGACGTGTGGAAAACTTACCAGCCTCATCACTTATTACCTGGTATTCGTTACTATTTTTTTGGCTGCGGAAAATCACCAATTCATTGTTTTTTGGCTCCTTGGTTCTCATGTCAGAAACCATTCCCTCCACTTTGGCATCTTTGGGGAGATTTAATACCTGCGTGTTCTGGGAATAAGTGGCAACCGTAAAAGTTGAAAGAGCTATAAACAGGAGAAATCGTTTCATAGAATATTTTTTAATTAATAAAACTAAAAGTAATAAATTAAAAGAGTGAATTATAGCAGGTGCAGTTGCATCAATTCAGGAACTTATTAGCAACGAAAAAATGAGTACTTTATTTTCAAGCCGTGTTGTGCTCACATACAATTTAATCTGAGACAGCATTTAATTTCCGGCATAGGGTACTTAGTTGCAAATTCTTAAGATCTGTAGTCTGTAGTCTGGTGCATAATTACAAAGCCACCTGGCGGTGGCTTTGTATATGCTTGTCCGAAAAAAATCAAATTAACTGCATCCCATACTGTTCCCACAATTTAAACACTTGTAGCAAGTGCCGCTGCGTATGGTTATGTGTCCGCAGGTATTACAGGCCGGCGCATCACTTTGCATGTTCTTAGCAGCAGAGTTTACCGCGTCAAAATCAGCGGCAGCCTTTTTTACGTGTTCAGTTCTATGTTTTTTTGCAGGTTGAGCCTTCCCGTTTGAAGAACCGATCACTCTCACCTCACTTAGTTCCGGCACCCTGTTTCCGATAGTAGGTGTATTCACATCCCAGGGCTCATTTCCCAAATTTTCAACTTCCGGCTTATCAAGTACATGAACCAGGTCATTTCTTCCCAGGTATTCGTATGCCAGCGAACGGAACATAAAATCAATTATAGATGTGGTTGTTTTAATATTCGGATGATCCACCATGCCCGATGGCTCAAACCGTGTGAAGACAAATTTTTCAACAAACTCTTCCAAAGGAACACCATACTGCAGGCCGATTGAAATAGAGATTGCAAAGCAGTTAAGCATACTACGCATGGTAGCGCCTTCCTTCGCCATGTCAATAAAAATTTCTCCTAATGTACCATCATTATATTCTCCCGTTCTGAGAAATAATGCCTGACCATTTATTTTTGCTTTTTGAGTAAAGCCTCTGCGTTTCGCCGGTAAAGCCCTGCGCTCAACAATCATAGCCAATTGGCGCTTCAGCCCGGTATCAGCGCTGCTTTGCACTCTTTTATTCATCTCTTCAAGAAGATCTTCTACCGTTAACTGGCTCATGTCAACAAATTTTGTCTCCTTCTCTTCATTGTTCATTTCCTGTTGCTCGTTAACAGCTACCTTTTTCTTTTTATCACTTTTGTTACTTAGCGGCTGTGATAATTTAGAACCATCCCGGTAAAGGGCACACGCTTTTAATCCAAGCTGCCAGCTTAATTTATAAGCCTCGGCAATTTCTTCTAAAGTGCCTTCATTGGGCAAGTTGATTGTCTTGGAAATAGCGCCGCTTATAAAAGGTTGCGTCGCAGCCATCATACGTATGTGGCCACTGTGATGGATATATCTTTCTCCTTTGGCTCCACATTTATTGGCACAATCAAATACGGAAAGATGTTCATCTTTTAAGTAAGGAGCACCCTCAATAGTTCCGGTACCACAGATGTAAACATTGGCTTCTTCAATCTCCTCTTCTGAGAATCCTAATGATTCCAAAAGACTCCATTCAAAATCATTGTATTGATCCGGAGCAAAGCCGAGCCTTTGTAAACATTCTTCACCAAGATTAAATACATTGAAAACAAATCCAATTTCAAAAGCTGAAGCCATCGCAGCTTCGAGTTTTTGAATATCTGTACCTGAGAAACCTTTTTCTGCAAGAGTTGCCGGATTGATATGAGGAGCACCGTTTAATGAAGCGTGCCCTTTTGCGTAATTTACAATCTCTCCGATTTCGCTTTCACTATATTTTAAATTGCGTAAAGCCTGTGGTACACTTTGATTAATGATTTTGAAATAACCACCCCCGCTTAATTTTTTAAATTTAACCAAAGCAAAATCAGGTTCTACCCCCGTCGTATCACAATCCATTACCAAACCAATAGTACCTGTTGGTGCAATCACGGTCGTTTGCGCATTTCTATATCCATATTTTTCACCCATCATCACTGCATCATCCCATGCTTTGGTTGCTGCCTTTAATAAATAATCAGGGCAATATTTTGCATTAATACCTTGTGGCTTTATTTCTATGCCTTCATAAGCATCGCTTGCATCGTAGGCTGCTGCACGATGGTTGCGCATTACCCTTAGCATGTGATGTTTGTTTTCTTCATATTTGCTGAAGGCACCAAGATGGGATGCAAGTTCCGCAGAAGTTTTATAGGAAACGCCGGTCATTATTGCTGTGATAGCCCCGGCAATACCGCGTGCCTTCTCGCTGTCATAAGCAATGCCGCTTACCATAAGCATACTTCCGAGATTGGCAAATCCCAAACCTAATGTTCTGTAATCGTAACTAAGTTGTGCAACTTCTTTACTTGGGAACTGAGCCATCAGCACAGAGATTTCCAAAACGGTTGTCCATAATCTCACCGTGTATTCAAAACCTGCAACATCAACAGAATTATCGCTTTCATCGAAAAACCTCCTGAGATTTACTGAGGCAAGATTGCAGGCTGTGTTATCTAAAAACATATACTCACTACACGGATTGCTCGCTCTTATCGGGCCGCCTTCAGGGCAGGTATGCCACTCATTGATCGTTGTATTATATTGAGTTCCGGGATCTGCACAGCGCCATGCCGCATAATTAATATCGTCCCATAGTTTCTTTGCTTTTATTTTTTTCATAACCCTTCCATCACTCCTTGCTTTCAATTCCCAATCACCATCTGCTTCCAGCGCATGAAAAAATTCATTAGGTATGCGTACCGAATTATTACTGTTCTGTCCGCTCACTGTTTTGTATGCTTCGCCTTCGTAATCGCTCGGATAACCTGCATCAATTAATGCAGCTACCTTCTTTTCTTCTTCTACTTTCCAGTTAACGAAAGTTTCAATTTCAGGATGATCCAGATCCAGGCACACCATTTTTGCAGCACGTCTTGTAGTACCGCCACTTTTAATAGCGCCTGCTGCACGGTCACCAATTTTTAAGAAACTCATAAGGCCGCTGGAAGTGCCACCACCACTAAGTTTTTCACCTTCGCCACGTATGCTGCTAAAGTTAGTTCCAACACCGCTTCCGTATTTAAATATTCTTGCTTCACGTACCCAAAGATCCATAATGCCACCATCATTCACGAGGTCATCATTCACACTTAATATAAAGCAGGCATGCGGCTGAGGCCTTTCATACGCTGATGTAGATTTTTTCAACTGGCCATCATTGGCATCCACATAATAGTGGCCTTGTGGTTTACCTGTAATACCATATACCTCATGAAGGCCGGTATTAAACCATTGGGGAGAATTGGGAACGCATGACTGGTTCAAAATTCCGTACACAAGCTCTTCATAAAAAACTTGTGCATCCTCAGCAGCAGCAAAATAATTATACCGCTCACCCCACACCCTCCAGCAATGAGCAAGGCGATGCGCCACCTGTTTTACAGAAACTTCTCTCCCCGTTGATCCATCCGGTTGCGGCACGCCCGCCTTACGAAAATATTTTTGCGCAAGTATGTCTGTAGCGATCTGGCTCCACTGTTTCGGCACTTCTACATTGTCCATTTGAAACACAATTTCTCCAGTTGTGTTTTTTATTACCGACGTACGGAAATCATATTCAAACATATCAAAGGGAGAAACACCATCTTTGGTGAATTGCCGCGCAAAGCGGAGACCTGTTGAGGCGGGTGAATTATTTGACATTTGGGCTAATATTATTTTTAGGTTAATAAATTATTTTTGGAGTGCGGGAGAACGAAAATATTTTTTCTCGGGTAGAAAACACCTTCTAAATTTTGCACAGTCTGTGGAAAAGAAGTGTGCATAAATAGGTAAGGCGGGCGGGCAGGGCGTTTAGTAATTTTTGCACATTTTCATGCAAATCATTTTTGGCCGGAATCAAAAATTTCGATAGTTATTTATAATCTTTTTATTGAATGAGAATTCTAATTCAAAGAGTAGTTAAAGCAAGTGTAAGGGTGCACGGGAATGTCACGTCGGCCATAGAAAAAGGCCTTCTTGTTTTTGCCGGAATAGAGGATGCTGACACCATAGAAGATATAAAATGGTTAAGCAATAAGATCGTAAACCTGCGAATATTTGACGATGAAGATAAAGTACCAAATATAAGTGTGAAAGATATAAATGGAGAGATCCTTTTAGTGAGCCAGTTCACGCTGCACGCAAATGCAAAAAAAGGAAACAGGCCTTCATACATTAAGGCAAGTAAACCAGAAATTGCAATTCCTCTTTATGAAAAATTAATTGATCAGATAGAAAGTGATCTTGGGGAAAAAATACACACTGGAATCTTTGGAGCGGATATGAAAGTTGAGTTGATAAATGATGGGCCGGTTACGATATGGATGGATAGTAAGAATAGAGAATAAACCCCAAACCCCTGAAGGGGCTTTAGCGACGACTAAAAATGTTTTTGAAATGGATAAACAAATTACAATAAGAGAAGCCCAAACAAAAGTTGATCAATGGATTAAAACTGTTGGTGTAAAATATTTTAGTGAATTAACTAATCTTGGAATCTTGATGGAAGAAGTCGGTGAGCTTTCAAGGCTGATCGTAAGAATTTATGGTGAGCAATCTTTTAAGGAAACAGATAAAAACAAAAAGCTTAGTGACGAAATGGCTGATGTGCTTTGGGTTCTACTTTGCCTCGCAAATCAAACAGGAGTCGATCTTACAGAAGCTTTGGAAAAGAATTTTAAAAAGAAAAGTTTAAGAGATGGAGAAAGACATCAACAAAATAAAAAACTGAAATAATTATTTCATTTTATCTCTCTCTTTTTTATTCGTTAAATAATATTGAAAAAACATAGCTGCCGCAAAAATGAACAACAAAAAGCTGCCATTTTTTAAAGCTGTGTATATGCCTGCTATAAAAAAAATAATTCCAAAAGTAAAATACCAGGAACGCATGTCATATTTATGAGGCACAAAAATCTTTGCTATTTCTTCATTAGTATAACCTTGAGAAAGTAGTTCTTTTTTTAGCTCTCCTTCAGGAATGCCCGAACGCAGTAGCTTTTTCACTTCCCTAATTTTATCATCTGTAATCATATCTGCTTTCTTATAAGGGGAAAGTAATATTACAAAAAAACTTACAAGCGGAGTAGTGAAGATTCTCTTATAAATTACTTAATGTTTGTTGTACTTATCTTTGCCACCTTATGGCAAATGATTCAAATAATTTTAGCGAGATAATTGCGCATTGCAAAGAATACGGGTACATTTTCCCTTCCAGCGAAATTTATGATGGATTGAGTGCTGTGTATGATTACGGGCAAAACGGCGCCCAGTTGAAAAAAAATATCCGGGATTATTGGTGGAAAAGCATGACACAGCTTCATGAAAATATTGTCGGCATAGATGCTGCTATTTTCATGCACCCGCTTACCTGGAAAGCAAGCGGGCATATTGACAACTTCAGCGATCCAATGATTGATAATAAGGATAGTAAAAAAAGATATCGAGTTGATCATTTGATTGAAAATTATATTGAAGAACTTTTCATTGAGGCAGATAATGCTGATAAAAAAGCAAAGCAAGGTTTAATAAATGAAGGCATAAGATCTGATGTGCAAAATTCTAATGTTGCTTCGACAAATGAATTACGTAAAAAGGCAACAGAAATTAACGGACAATTACAAAAGCTAATAGGGACAGATGATTTTGAAGGATTAAAAAAACTAATAGAAGACAATAAAATAAAATGTGCTGTAAGCGGAACTTCAAATTGGACAGATGTTCGCCAGTTTAATCTTATGTTTTCAACGGAGTTGGGAAGTGTAGCGGCCGATTCGGATAAGATTTACTTACGTCCTGAAACCGCGCAGGGAATTTTTGTGAATTTCCTGAATGTGCAAAAGACTGGAAGAATGAAAATTCCTTTTGGGATTGCACAAACGGGAAAGGCTTTTAGAAATGAAATTGTGGCCAGGCAATTTATTTTTCGCATGCGGGAGTTTGAGCAAATGGAGATGCAATTTTTTGTAAGGCCCGGAACTGAGATGGAATGGTACAATTACTGGAAGTCAGAGCGATTGAAATGGCACAAAAGCATTGGTATTCCAGAGGAAAAGCTCCGTTATCATGATCACGTGAAACTGGCGCATTATGCAAATGCCGCGGTTGATATTGAATTCGAATTCCCTTTTGGTTTTAAAGAATTGGAAGGCATCCATTCCCGCACCGATTTTGATTTGAAGCAACACCAGGAGCTAAGCAAAAAGAAGCTCCAATATTTTGACAATGATTTAAAAGAAGATGGCAAACCTTACGGCAATTACATTCCCTATGTCGTGGAAACATCTGTTGGACTTGACCGGCTATTCCTTGCCGTCATAAGCAATTCATACACAGAAGAGAAGTGGAATAAAGAAGATGGAACAGAAGACAGCCGGGTTGTTTTAAAAATTCCTCCTAAAATTGCTCCATACAAATTAGCTGTTTTCCCCCTGGTAAAAAAAGATGGGTTGCCGGAGATTGCAAGGAAATTAGTGGATGAATGCAAGGAGGCTTTCCACACGTTTTATGAAGAAAAAGATGCCATAGGAAAGCGATACAGGCGAATGGATGCAATAGGCACTCCCTTCTGCGTAACCATTGATCATCAAAGTAAGGAAGATGATACCGCCACCATCCGCTACCGTGACAGCATGCAGCAGGAAAGAGTCTTATTAACAGATGTAAGAAAAATCGTACTAGAGAAAATTGGTTAACACATTGGATTACTCCGCAAGAGTTAACAGGAAGATCGATTTTTTTAAAGCACAAATTGTGTAAGGAACTTCGCCATGTACAGCCAGTAACTTATCTTTTTTCACTTCTGTGGTTGCATAGTTGGTTGCCACATTTACTTTACCTTTTAAAACCTGCAAACTAAAAATATTCCCAGGTCGCTCCGTTTGCATTGTTGCATTTTTGTGAAGTGCAACGAGGATAATGCGAAGCTTATCTGTTTTATAAATTGTTATCGCATTCCGGTCATTTTCCTTCCATGCTTTTTCATTTTTGATTTGCTCAATATAGCGTGGGAGATCAATTAGTAAAACCGGGGAATCAATTTTTCTTTCACCGTCGGGGCGATTATGAGTTGCATCAATGTTTTTATTTTCCATGATTATGTTTTCTATTGTTCTCCAAAAACCTTTGCCATAAAATTTATTGCTTATAGTAAGGTAACAGTTTATTTATTTCTCACATAACCGATAAGATTGGTGAGAAATACCCCGATACCCATCCCACACGCCAACAAGTTAACGATATGAATTGCTCTTATGCAATCGCTGTTTTTCAGTTGGCTGAAATTAAAAAATGTAATGGCAATTACGAAAATTGAGATTGCAATCGCTCTTAGATTATTTTTATTTCGCATCGCTTTCATTTTTAGCAAGAAAAAGATTATCCATATAATTCCAGGTGAATAGATTTTCTATCATAGCCGAGTGCCGCTATTTTTTGACGGGCATCATCAATCATCGCTTTCCATCCGCATAAATAAAATGATGCAGGCTTTAAATTTAGCATGCCTTCGCAAGCTTCATTATTCTTTTTGCAAATTTCTTCATACAGACTGTGAACATAGCCCTTATGGCCTTCCCATCCTTCGCGACTTAATGTGGGCATGTAAGTAAAGTTTTCAATTTTACTTTCCAGCGTTTTCATTTCTTCATGGTACAAAAGATCTCTTTGTGTGCGACAGCCAAAGATTAAATAAAGGTTTTCATGCTGTATATTATGCAATTGAATATAATTAAGCATGCTTCGGAAAGGTGCAATGCCGGTTCCGGTACAAATGAAAAAGAGATCTTTTTCAATAGTATCAGGCAATGTAAATACGCCTTGTGGCCCACGAAACGTTAGCTCACTTCCTACTTTTATTTGATTAAAGAGATAGGGAGTTCCTGCCCCATCTTCAAGCAACACAATCAGTAGTTCATACACATTGGTGCCATCAGGCCAGCTAGCAATAGAATAGCTGCGCCATCTTTTATTTTTTTTCTCGTGTATCGGAAGATCGAGCGTTACAAACTGACCCGGCTTAAACTCGAAAGTTTCGAGCTCCTTCACCTGGATAAAAAAACGTTTGGTATTATACGTTTCATCCTCAATACGTATAACGGTTCCTGTGCGCCAGGGTTCTATTGCCATTCGAATAAATTTTGGGAAAAGTACAAATGTAATGTGGAATGAAAAATTTTAAGTATAAAGATCGCCTCAATTAACGTTAAATAATGAATATACTAACCGCTATTTTTGAAATCAAATACTACCTTTGCGGCCTGAAGAAAAGCCGCTGAATGAATCTTGAGTTGTTGATGAATTTATATAATAATGATCCCCGCCTTTTTTCAATTGCGGATAAGATCGTATTGTCTCAACCGCAGCTCATTCATCTTTCAGGACTTAGCGGCAGCTCTTCCCAATTTATTATTTCGGCGGTTTTTAATCACAATCTCACTTCGCAGCTTAATCATCTTGTAGTTTTAAGAGATGCGGAAGAAGCTGCTTATTTTCACAATACAGTCGAAAATATTACTAAAGCACTTGATGTTTTTTATTTCCCTTCTTCATTTAAGAATAAAAAAAATTATAGCCTCTTAAATAGCAGCCATGTAATGTTGCGCACCGAGGCTCTTACTAAACTTAGCTCCGGTGGCAACAGAAAAATACTAATAACCTACCCCGAGGCGCTTTTTGAAAAAGTAGTTTTATCCAAAACACTCAGGGAAAATATAATTTCTTTCAAGCAGGGAGAAAATATAAATGTGGATGCATTGCTTTCGCGTTTTGTAAACCACGGTTTTACCCGGACTGATTTTGTGTATGAGCCCGGCCAGTTTGCCGTGCGTGGTGGTATTCTCGACATTTACTCTTTTGGTAACGAAAAGCCTTACCGTATAGAATTATTTGGAAATGATATTGACAGCATCCGCATTTTTGATCCGGAAACTCAATTGAGTGAGCGAAAGATTTTACAGGTAAATATTATCCCAAATATTGAAACCCAATTCACCACAGGAGAGAAAGTTTCATTGCTAAATTACCTGCCGGATAATACGGTTGTTTGGACCGAAGATTGGGAATTTATTAAAGAAAAAATCGTGCAACAGGAGGAAGATCTCGAGCTGTTTTTATCATACACTGCTGCACCCGGTGACCACCGCACCGCTAGGGATGATGATGAATTGAATGAGAAAGAAGCAGTTTCAAAGAATGATTTTGTGCTCGCAAATGTTTTGGAAAACCAATTAGGTGAGCGCCATGTTATTGAGTTTGGGAATAAGACTTATTTCACGAAAAAAAATGCCTCGATAGCTAATAACCTGGTTTTAGATTTTGCCATTCAGCCGCAACCTGCTTTTAACCGCCAATTCAAATTGTTGATTGAGAATCTCAGAAAATTTGAATTACAGAAATACGGCATATTCATCTTCGCGGAAAATCCAAAACAGTTGGAGAGGCTTCATAGCATTTTTAGAGACCTTAACGCAGAGATTAATTTTACGCCAATACCGACTTCGATCCACGAAGGTTTTATCGATAATGATCTTAAAATTGTTTGTTACACCGATCACGAGATTTTTCAACGGTATCACAAATACAAAGTAAAACAGGCATTCAGCAAGAACAAGGCGCTTACTTTAAAAACACTTCGTGAGTTGCAACCCGGGGATTTTGTAACGCACATTGATCATGGAGTGGGCGTTTTTAGCGGATTGGAAAAAATAGAAGCGAACGGAAAACTACAGGAGGCGGTAAGAATTGTTTATAAAGACAAAGATCTTTTGTATGTAAATATTTCTTCACTCCATAAGATAAGTAAGTATAGCGGCAAAGAAGGTACCGTGCCGAAAATGAATAAACTTGGAAGTGATATATGGAATAAACTTAAAGAAAAAACCAAGAAGCAGGTAAAAGATATAGCGACCGATCTTATTAAATTATATGCCCAGCGTAAAAGCCAGAAAGGGTTTGCTCATTCCCCTGATAACTATATGCAGACCGAACTGGAAGCTTCTTTTATTTACGAAGATACCCCGGACCAGAGCAAGGCCGTAACCGACGTGAAGAACGATATGGAAAAAGAATCTCCGATGGACAGACTCGTATGTGGCGATGTGGGTTTTGGAAAAACCGAGGTCGCGATAAGAGCGGCATTCAAAACCTGCCTGGATGGAAAACAAGCTGCTGTATTGGTTCCTACGACTATCTTAGCTTATCAGCATTTCAAAACTTTTAGCGAAAGGCTGGCGGATTTCCCCGTTACAGTCGACTATATAAACCGTTTCAAAACGTCAAAGGAAAAGAAAGAAACCTTACAAAAATTGCAGGAAGGGAAAATAGATATTATTATTGGAACACATGCTTTGTTGGGTAAAGATGTAAAGTTCAAGGACCTTGGAATAATGATAATTGATGAGGAGCAAAAATTTGGCGTGGCGGCAAAAGAAAAACTAAAACTCATACGCACAACGGTAGATTCACTCACACTCACTGCAACACCTATCCCACGTACACTGCAATTCAGCCTTATGGGTGCCAGGGACCTTAGCATAATTAATACCCCTCCCCCAAACCGCCAGCCGATTCAAACCGAAGTACATGTTTTCAACCAGGAGTTTATAAGAGACGCTATCTATTATGAAACTGAAAGAGGAGGCCAGGTATTTTTTATTCACAACCGGGTGCATGGCCTGGCTGAAATGCGTGCATTGATCCAGGGGCTTTGCCCTGACCTGAGTATCGCTTACGCCCATGGACAAATGGAAGGTGACAAACTGGAGGAAACGATCCTTGATTTTATGGATCAAAAATATGATGTGCTGCTTTGTACCAATATTATTGAAAGCGGGGTAGATATTCCTAATGTGAATACGATCATTGTAAATAATGCGCACCAGTTTGGACTAAGCGATCTGCACCAGTTAAGAGGCAGGGTCGGACGAAGTAACAAGAAAGCCTTTTGCTACTTATTGGCTCCGCCGATGAGCACACTGCCTGCGGACAGCCGCAAACGTCTTACAACTCTCGAGCAATACAGTGATCTTGGAAGCGGCTTCCAGATTGCAATGCGTGACCTTGATATTCGTGGAGCAGGTAATATGCTTGGAGGAGAACAAAGTGGTTTCATTGCCGAAATAGGTTTTGAAATGTACCAGAAAATTCTGGATGAAGCCATCCGTGAATTAAAACGGAAAGATTTTAAAGAGTTATTTAAAGAAGAAATTCAAAAGCAGGATGATTTCGTTTCAGATTGTACCATTGATACGGATTTGGAAATATTAATACCCGATGAATATGTTGAAAGCATTACTGAGCGACTAAGTCTCTATTCACGACTTGATAATTGTGAAACTGAGAAGGACCTTGCAGATTTTCATGCTGAAATGGAAGATCGTTTTGGTGAAATCCCCTCCCAGGTCGAGGATCTTTTTACAACAGTACGTTGCCGTAAGATTGCTGTAGAGTTGGGATTTGAAAAAATGATTTTGAAAGATAATACGCTCAAATGCTTTTTTGTGGCAAATCCGGACTCTGCGTTTTTCAGTAGTAAAACATTTGAAAAGATTTTGGATTTTATTCAAACGCAAACAAATAAGGCTAAACTAAAGCAGGTAGGAAAAAACGGAATTCTAATTGTAAAAGATATTCACAACATGAAGGAAATGCATGAATTTCTATATCGTGTAGAAAAAAGCCTCGGCTGATTTATCTAATCAATGTAACGAAGCCTTTCCGAAAAATTACACTCCCTTTGAAATCGCGGGCAGAAGTTATCCAAACATATACATCGTTAAGTTGTTTTTTCCCCTGGAATGTTCCATCCCAGCCACGGTTAGGGTCTGTAGTTTCAAAAACCTGCTGTCCCCATCTGTTGTAAATTCTGAGATATTTAAATTCAATAATTCCTACAGCAATTACTTTAAAAATATCATTGAGATCATCATTGTTTGGAGAAAATGCATTCGGCACGTAGAGTTCCGGGCCTTTATAGACTTTGATTGTAATGGTATCAGTACTTGAACACCCTTGCGGTGTAAATGCTGTGAGGTAATAAGTTTGATCTTTTGATAAAATTGCTATTGGGTCGGGAATATTTGGATTGTTAAGGCCAAAAGGGGGAGTCCATTGATAAGTAACCCCGCCTGTTGCATGAAGCTGTACCGGCTGGAACTCTGCTGCATTGATATCGCTTCCTGCACTTGCATCCGTACCATAAATATTGATGGGTTTTTGAATTGTATTTGAAATACAGCCATTTTTAGTAACAGCATACAATGAAACATCATAACTCCCCGCATTTGTATAAATATGCTGTGCAGGATTTGCTGCCCCTGTAGAGCCGTCTCCAAAATCCCAATGCCAAAATAAAACCGCGTTAGCCGATGCATCTGTTGCCGTAAAATCTATCATTGTATTCTTGCATGCATCGGCAAACGACATGGAAAGTGAAGGTTGCGGATCAGCAATTAAAGTCTTATAAACCGTATCAGAAACACATCCTTCTAAGGATTTTACTGCCAGAGAAATTGTTTTAGTTCCGGCAGTCACATAAGTTGTTGCAGGATTTTGTAAAGTCGAAGTGGATCCATTACCCAATGTCCAATACCAACTATTAATAGTTCCGGAATTGGTGTATGAAGAGTCCAAAAGCACGGTGCTTTGCTGGCAGGAATTCTTTATAGAGAAATCAGCAACAGGTTTACTTCCTATTCTAATAGTTTGTGTGTATAGCTCCAGGCAGTCATCAAAACCTTTTGCTTTAAGTGTAACCTGGTAATCTCCTGCGGCAGGAAAAGTATGAATAGGGTTAACGCTGATCGAGTCAACCTGGCTTCCATCCCCGAAATCCCAATATCTTTTTATAGTACTTCCGGAACGGGATGAATCTAAAAATTGAATGGCATCACCAACACACTTTCTTTGAGCTGGTAACTTATAAAATGCCGAAAGCGGCAGGCAGAATTTTTGAAGATTTATGAATCCACCTGTTCCACTTGTAATTCCCCAGTACACAATCGGATTGCCATTAAAAATATCCGTCACAAAATCCTTAACGATGCTTAATCGCGGAGCGCCATCAAACGAAATATCATACTTTTTTGTGGCTGCATCCCAACTTACCGTAAACGTGTGCCATTTACAATCTTCAACATTATCACTTATCGCAGAAATTTGCACGGGCCCCGCAATGTTATTTGCCGTTCTATGATCAATGTCGCCATTTATCTGTATTGATAAATGATCGTAAGCGGGGTCATTGTCATTAAGATTTTGGTAGGTATCCAATGTTACGCCCACTGATGGCGAAATTCCCTGGAAACCCAGGCCGTTACCGTTTGCACCCAAAGCCTTGTTACTTATCTGTTGAAGTGCAAACACGAGCCCATCAGCTCCGTCAGTATCAAAGCAACCTAAATAAACATCGAAAGTAAAAGAGAAGGACTGTCTTAAATCAATTTTGGTATTGTTCCAAACTGCTGATGCTTCGAGGTAGTTTTCGTCAGTAAGTGTATAGCAATGGCAGTTATCTTTTGAGGCATTTCCATTTATAGTGTATTGCGCAACTGCTTTTGAATTAGCAAAACATAGTATAATTATTAGTGAGAG
>JBBSBD010000046.1:0-31495 GCA_038251675.1 Chitinophagales bacterium
AAGAATCTTTTAATTCGCAGCTCCGGCAAACTCTCCTTAATTTATGGTAATCTATTCCATTTTTCAATCTGCTTATTTCGACAAACTTTTTCAAATGGCAACCTGAGCGGGTTCTACGGTATTACATTAAGATCTTTATATAAGATCTGCAGAAAGAGTTAAGGAAGACGTAAATGACACCTTATTAAAAAACCGCGATAAATCCTATTGCGGTTTTTTAATATTTTATAGATCAATAACTATATAGTAAATTTCGCAGTTAGTACTATTAATCTTCCCACAACTTTTAGAAAATAAATAAAAAAATTTGACGTTTATTCATTTTCTTTACACGACCAAGCTAACTGATAAGTGTTAATGTTTCTTCCCTCTGCTACTGCTGTAAGATCACTTTTTAAACAAGGAGTTTGCTTTTTTATTATTACTTGCACTTCGATTAATTTGGCATTAGCTCAACAGGAGGTTTTTACTCCGGCGCCCAACCATACTGAGCAATTAGATCTTCTTGCTTCAAAATTTCAACAGGTATATTTACAAGATATTGCGGCCCTTCCGGCAGAAAATAGAAAGGCGATCTTCGATATTTACAAAGAAAGATGGGAAAATATAAAAGACAAGTTTGATTCCAAAGAAGTTTACACATCAGAACCTGCTCAGAAATATTTAGATAGCCTGGTATCAAAAATTGTAAAGAGCAATCCTTTACTGCAAAACAAAAGTTTCCATTGTTTCTTTTCAAGATCCGGTATTCCTAATGCAAGCTATATAGGAGAAGGTATTATCCTTTTCAACATGGGCCTTTTTACAAGGCTTGCAAATGAAAGCCAGGCAGCCTTTGTACTATGCCACGAACTCTCCCATTATTATCTAAGACATAGCGAAAATAGCATACTCAACTATGTGATGATGATGAACTCTGATGCGGTTCAAAAGCAATTGCACAGTATAAAAAGGAGCGAATATGGAAAGAGGCAGGAGCTCGAAAAATTATTAAAAGGACTTACTTTCAACACACGCCGCCATGGCCGCGACCATGAAAGCCAGGCAGATTCCCTGGCGGTAGAATTTATGCACAATTCTCCTTTTGATGTCGGGGAATCCCTCACAACACTTGCATTACTGGATTCAGTTGATACAGATACGCTGGATATGGCTGCTGCTTTGCAAAATCTGTTTAACCCGAAAGAATATCCTTTTCAAAAAAAATGGATTGCCAAAGAAGAAGGGTTATTAGGCGGCCATGCAGCAATTCATAAGTATGAAGAGTTAGCCGATTCATTAAAAACGCATCCTGACTGTAAATTAAGAATACAAAACCTGGAGCCCCTGGTAAAAAAGTATGGCAACGTTTCATTCTCCGATAATATTATTGATCAATCAAAATTCAACAGCTTTAAAAAAACCTTTCAATACGAAATAATTGGGTATGCTTTTACGTCAAATAATTATACTAAAAGCCTTCACTATACGATTGAATTATTGCAGCTGCATCCATCAGATCCCTATCTCATAGCGCAAATCGGCAAAATTTTTAATAGCTTTTATGCTACCCAAAAAGCGCATACACTCGGAAAAGTAATTGAATTACCTTCCCCCTATTTTGAAAAGAGTTACAACGAACTTTTGCAATTTGTACAAAATCTTTACCTGGAAAATTTTCTTTCTATCAATTATTATTTTCTCAGGCCATACGAAACAAATCTTTCATTTTATAAGGAATTTAAAGACAATTATGACAAGTGTATTCAATTAAGAAAACAATAATCAAAATAAAACACTCATTAAAAACGCACCTCTAAAATTCAAAAAAATTATGAACAAAAAAATGTTGGTCACCTTTTCGTTTCTCATTCTTGCGGCTTCGGGCCTATTCGCCCAGGATAAACTAAGCATAGAAAAAGTATATGCTGCTTACCTGCGGAACAGCGGTACTATCATGGAAAATAACCAGATAAAAGGATATTTTTTCCTATATATGAGCGATAAAATTGATAAACATACCAATGAATATACTTTGCAAATTCTTGATCAGAACCTTAATAAGGTAAGGGAAATAAAGTTCGAGGATTCAAAAAAACTGAGCCTGCTTGAGTCTGCATATAACGGAGGCAGCCTTTCTTTTCTTTTTAAAAACGGGGAAGATAAAACCCTTGACATGAAGATTTACGATCTTGAGGGAAAGTTAAAATATAGTTACAGCCGTGAGTATGATAAAAGGACTGATGATCTTATGAAACGTTATGAAACTATGCATACGGATGAAGGAACTAACCAAAACGTATTTAACCTGGGAGACCAGGGATATGCTACGGTGTTACCTTTGAGAGACGGAAAGCAGCGTACTTACGAAGTTGATTATTATTCGTCTGAACAAAAAAAGCAATGGGTATATGAACCCCAGGATGATGAGGAACGCTATGCGAATGCAGAATTTATGGGAAGTACCGATAGCATGATTATTCTTGAGGTTGTGAAAAAGGACAGGGCGCTTTCCGGGAAATTTACCTCTCACCTTGTTGGGATTAATTTTGTAACAAAGAAAAAGGTTTTTGATATTGACGATTCAAAAGACACGTACACTTTTGTTCCATCCACGGTCGTGCCTGTAAAAGGCAGTAGTGAAATTTTAATAATGGGCAGCTACTTTGATAAGGCCGATAATATCATGAAAGATTTTAGTAAAGGTCTTGCAGTATATACAATTAACAGCTCTGGTAATGTACTTTCAAAAACATATAATTCATGGCAGGAGGATTTTGCCAAATACCTGCCGCTAAATGCTAAAGGCAAAATTGATAATATCGGATTTTTGTATGTCCATAAGATGATTCAGGCTGCAAATGGAAAAATGTTTGTAGTAAGCGAAGGTTATAAAAGGCAGGCCAATGCGGGTGGGATTGCATTAAAAGCCCTGGGCGCGTTGGCAGGAGCTAACGTCAATGGAGTTGGTGTCACTAAAATTATAGTGACAGATATGGTGATTATGGAATTTAATGATAAGTATAAAGTAACCAATGCTACTATTTATGACAAGACCAATAACACAGTGGATGCCTCTTCTGCCAGTGATTATAACAGCCAGCACATGATTGCCCTCGGTGTGAAAATGGCAGGCGGCTTTGATTATGAATTTACGACCGGCGATGCCGACAATTCAAACTTTGCTATTTGCTACAGTGATTGGGTGAGAAATTCAGATTATAAAGGGCAGACTTTTAATTCTATCAATTACAATGGGACTAAGTTTTCAACAGATAAGATTGAATTAAAATCCAAAGCAAATAAGATGAAAGTATTTCCAGCCAAAGCCGGTTCAATAATGATTATGGAATATTATAGAAAAGATAAGCGTCTTGATTTCAGGCTGGAGAAGTTAGGATAATTTTCTCTCAGTATTTTTTGCCGCGATAACTTTACATTGTCGCGGTTTTTTTTATTAAAAAATTTTCAAAAATTACAAATCAAAGCAAGCTTATAAAGGCTTGTAAATACAGGCTTTCCATTATCGAAATAATAAGGTACCGCTCATTAAACCGCTTTTTAAAAAAGCTAAAAAATATTAAGCGGCAGAATTTCTAAAAAAGAATATAAAAACCTATGTTCATACGAATGATTATACTAAATTGCGCATGCTTTCGGAGGACTATTGAAACGTTTAAGAGTTTTTTATTTAACAAGTTCTGTTGATGTTACTAACGATATAATATTGCTAATGTAAGATCGGGTACCAAAAATTTTTTGAAGAAATGTTTTACTATTAAAATTTACCTATCTCTACCCTTACAAATTTAAGACCTGCACATAGAATTTCCTGCCATTTATAATTGCTTGTATAGAAGCCGCCGGTGAGGCGGCTTTTTTTTGAGACACAATTTAATAGAATCTTTAATGTAAGTCTCCCTACTGGCCGATACTTAACTTAATTCCCGGGGCAACTGTAAGAGTTGCGCCCGGCTGAATAAATAGACTTTTACAAGAGACATTGTTATTGACAACAGGCATATTTGGAACACCATTCGGAATAATTACATCCGTGTTAAGATCTGGCAAGGTACCACAGCTCCAGTTGGCAGCATTCAGCCAATTGGTATTTGAGACTCCTGTCCATGTTCCATAGGTAGATACGAGCTGGTCTCCAAAAGCTATGGCGGCGCAAAAACTATTATTTACCATTACCGTATAGTGTCCAAATTGTGTGGAGGAAGTCAGCTTAAAATTGTACCATAATGAATCTTCGCTCTCGTACGCCTTGCCGATTCCCTGCAGGGTTGATACGGCAACGCCATTAAAAAATATTTTATAGGTTTGGCCAACAAAAGTTTTACTTATTGCAAGCTTCACGCTATCTCCAATATTGTAGCATCCGCCGCCGGAAAGCACTCCCGGTTGCAGCGAGGTTTGGGTAAGTGTTGCTGAAGATACCATTCCCTGGCAACCTGTACTGGTGGTCACATAAATTTTGTATTGCCCGGGCGCAGACGCGGCATAAGACGAAGAAGTGGCCCCGGAGACAGGAAGGTTATTATCATCATACCATTGATAAGTTTGGCCGCCGGTGGCTGATAACGTGGCGGTGCCGCCCACGCACGCAAAGGCATTCTTAGGAGTTATGGAGCCTGCTGTTGCAACGCCTGAACAAGGAATAAAGCGGATGGTTTGCCACGGCAGAAATCCGCCGGAGCAATCGAAGGATTGATCAACAAATTGGCCGTTCCAAAATACTTCACTAACCCGCACATAAATATAGTACGTTGCCCCACTGGTTAATCCTGTTTCTATTGCCGTGGTATCGGTCGTCGTTAAGTAATTTATCGATGCCGAATTAGGATCCGGATCGGTAGTTACTGCATACTCGTAGGTGACAGCAGGAATTGGGCCACATGCTGCCCACTTAAAAGTTACAGAATTTGATCCCCATGCGGATATCGAGAGGTTATCAATACTGCCGTAAAAGGCCTGAAAAGAAGTTGAGCTTATGTCGCCGCAATCGTTGGTGGTGGTGACTGTGTATTGACCTGCGTCCCCGGCTGAGAACATAAAGGCAGAAACACTTAGCTGGCCACCGTTGCCGGTTAACGGACCTGCTTTTTTTGCAGTAGCTGTACCGTTATTATAAACTGAGAATGTATAATCCTGTGCAGTGTCCGAATAAATAACTCCAAATCCTATTTGATTACCCTTGCAAAAAATAAAGGTTTGCGATTGGCCAAAAAGTGATGGTGAGACAAGAGGATCGCAGATTTGTGACTTCACCTTTGTAAAAAATATTAAACTAATACTGAGGAAAAATAAAAATCTTCCAGCGTAGTTTGCACTTATTGTATAATTTATTTTTTTCATACTTGTAAATTTTCAAGATTTATCATAAAAGTCTTAATTATATCTATGGGGCTTATAAAAAATATTATTAGAATTCAGTCAGAGTTTGCATTAAAATATTTACCATCATAGTGCTTTTCATTTACTGGTCTTTCTGTTGGACAAGGAAAGTAATTTAATCCGGAATTATCAAATGTTCAGACCTTACCACCTTTAAAAAAATGAATCCTTATTTGACCAAAACCCATGCTGCCCATTTATAAGGATCATTTCTATATTTATTTTTCATGTTTTCCTGTGCTCTGTAAAAAGCTTCATTTACTGATTGCCTGTTTAGCAAACTCCTGTAGAATGAATTCATAAAATCGGAAGTTTCGTCATCGGGAACTTTCCAGAGGCTCATTACAAGATTTTTTACACCAGCCATCTTGAATGCCCGCTGGAGCCCATACACTCCCTCGCTACCTTGTATATCTCCAAGAGCTGTTTCGCATGCTGATAATACAACCAGTTTTGTTTTTGGCAAATACATTGTGGTGCTGATTTCGTATGCGGTTACTATGCCATCGTCTATACCATCTATAGTATGCCCCCGCCATGCGCTATTGGCGCCTGCAAAAAAGAGCCCCGAACGCATGAGTGGATTAGCCGATTGTCTGAAAGCCTTTCCGCTGATTTCGAACTTTTGCTGTACACTATCTCTTTTATCAATGCCGGGATCCGGAAAGAAAAAGCCATGAGTCGCAATATGCAGGATAGCAGGAGACGACGGCCCATTTAATTCTTTCAGGGATTCTTCTGTAGCCTCGGTGCCGGTTAACAAAGAAACATTTGGATCGTTTTTTATTGCCTGATTTTTTATCTCATTAACTTCCTGCAATGTACCCGGCAGGTAGGTAAGATTTTTTCCGCCGCGAATTTCCTCCGGAAGGGAACGCAATTTTTCATTCCCGTTATGATAAGCAATAACTGATGCTTTTAAAGCAGCAGTGTCTGCATCGTATTGAATGCCTCCGTATAATTTAATTTTATCAGAAGAAGATATATAGTCAGGACTTTGACTGGTAATGGTTGCCGTGGTATTTAGTTGGATCAATTGAACTTTATCATTTAATACCTGCTTGTCGTTTACAGCCATTGCTCCAAATGATATTCTAAACAAATTACCTGCAGGCGCAAAGTAAACCTTCTGTATTCCTGTCAAATATTTTTCAACAGGCCGCCATACGAGATTATAAAGAGCAGGCGATGAATAGAGACGATTGATATCTTCTTCTTCATTTAATGATTGAGACGCTAATAGCAGGTTTAATTGCTTTTCTTCAAACAATGGAACAAGTAATGGCTCCTTATTTTTTTTTAGAATCAGGGCAACATAGAGAATACTGTCTGTCCATACCCTTCCGTCGTCAAGTTGAAAATGAACGTATTCAATTGCCGCTTCATTTTCCTTTAAATTCTTCTGTATATCCTGCCAGCTTATTTTCTTTTGCACGTTTTTAAGCGCAGCAGATTTACGGAACAATTCTTTTTCAATGTTATTTGCTTTTTCCTCCAACTCTTTTACCGGTAGGGAGTTCAGGGTTGTTCCCTTGGCGTATAATTTAGCCAAATGTGCGTTAACGTTAGTCCACTCTTTGTAGGCCTTGGCGAGTGCCGTATCACCACTATTATAGATGATTTGTTTTGCTTGTTGTGCAGATGAAAGAATCAGGTTGCGGTTTAACAGTGACATTGCGTAAGATGGTGCTGCATTGTTACGGGGAAGTTTTTTGTAATAAAATGATTGGTACTCATCACTGGATCCATTTATATTTTGGAGATATAATTGCTTTTCTGATTCACTTGTAAACTGAAAGATTTTGCTTAATTGTTCATATTTTAACCTGGAAGCTTCAGCAAAAAGTTTCTCCGCTTTTTCGGTTTGATTCATATTCCAGTAAACCATTGCCAGCTCCTCAGAATTGGTAATTAAAAACGGATGATTCTTTCCAAGGTTTACTTGCCATAATTTACGAGCCTGCAAGAGATAGTACTCAGCCTCCTTATACTTTCCCATTGCATAATATAACTCACCAAGGTTATTTAAATTAATCGTCCGGCTGGAGGGTCCTTCCGAAGTATCTTTTTCAAAAATTATTTTAGCCTCAATAGCAAGTGATTCGGCTTTTTGATATTGCATCATGTCCTTATACACATTGGCAAGATTGTTACAGCTCTGCCCATATTCAAAACCTCCGCTATCGAGTTCCGCACGTATGTCTTTTGCTTCAAGATATAGCGACTCTGCCTTCTGATACTCCTGCATATAATAATACAGGTCTGCAAGAATATTGCAGCTATTGGCATAATCGGCATTCATTTTACCTGCAAATGACCGGATATTTTTTGCCTCCAGGTATAGCGATTCAGCTTTTTCATATTGGCCCATATCCCTATATAAATTGGCCAATGCGACACAGGTAATGGCATATACCGGGGCTTTTTTTGCAGGCTCAATATTTTCCCTGATTGCCCTTGCCTCAAGAAGTAAAGGTTCGGCAAGATCATATTTCCCCAGGTCATGATATAATGCTCCGAGATTATTGCAGCTTTGCGCATAATTGCGTTCATTTCCCCCAAATAATTTTTCCCGGATATCCTTTGACTTTAAATAGAAGATTTCGGCTGTATCAAGTTTTCCATTATTATTATTAATGACGCCGATTACGTTACAGGCCCATGCATAGTCGGCATTAATCTCCGTATATTTTTTCGCTGTCTCATTCATTAGTTCGCGGCACATTAAAATGGCATTTTCATATTCCCCGGTTGAATAATACAGGCCGGCCATATTTTTAGTGATCCGGATGTTAGTATCTGAAAAAGCAGAATCCGCCGGAATCGTTTTTTTTGCCTTGCTAAAAAACGTAATTGCTTTCTCCGGCATTTTTTGATCCATTGCTACTTTTGCGCTGTCTGCATACACTTTCCATACCTGTGGATAAAGGTTGCCGGAAAATAGAATCAATGCTCCCAAAAAAAATATTCTACAAACGATTTCCATACAGTTTTACTAATAAGAAAACATGACAGAACCTATACTTAACAAAGCTTCTGATTAAACAAGGAAAAATAATTACAGA
The DNA here is from genome assembly GCA_038251675.1 of Chitinophagales bacterium. GTDB lineage: Bacteria > Bacteroidota > Bacteroidia > Chitinophagales > Chitinophagaceae > Ginsengibacter. Next base: position 8,445 of record JBBSBD010000046.1, read on the forward strand.
GGAGTGAATTGGTGTGACTTAGGATAACTCAGATATTTTAACAAAACAATTTATCAAAAATTTTCCGAAAAATATTATTTACTTGCAGGGATCTTTTGCCAGGTCGCATAAGCCTTCTCATCGTATCCATACTTTAGTAAAAACAAAACATAACTTTTTAATAAAGCTTCATTACCGGCATTACCATCCACTAACTTTAAATAGTATTCCGATGCGGCAGGTATCAATCCATTTTTCTCAAGTTTATTAATTGCCTGTAGTTGCCCCGGCAGATCATCATTATTATGTCCTGATAAGATGGATGAAATTATTTGCTGTTCGATTTCTTTAGTCAGCAACTCAAAAACTACCGGCACTTCATCTTCACATGTCCCGTCTTCGGCTTTCACCAGCCAATAGTAATTCCCGGGAGAATGAATATTTTGAGTAAGGTTGAGAACTTGCTGTGTATCCTTTACCGGCATGTTTACAACTTCCTTTCTTTGGTTGTCGTAAACTATCAGGCTGTAATTTGAGGACGGGCTCGTCTGATGCCAGATAAAATGTAAGGAGTCGGCCGAAGTTTTTAAATCAGGTACCGGGAAAATAAGGTTGTTACATTCTATCCCACGGGATACTCCACCATAAGCAGTTGCATTGTTATCTTTTGCAAAAGTTTTAAAATCATCATGCGGATGAAAAAGCTCGTTCCATACTAATTTCAGATAAGCTTTAGTAACTCCCGGAATGGGATCGGCATTTGCACTACCAAGTTTGTTTACCTTAAATGTTCCGGGAGTTCTTAATACATAATAATCTTGGTTTTTCCCCGCCAGGGTCACTTCTGCATTCTTCTTAATTGTTATGGACTCATCATTATCCAGGAAAGAATTTTGCCTGATTAAAACTGCATTTGCTCCTGGTTTGGAAGCCAATACTTCTCCCTTTACAAGGAAAACATAATAGTCATGCTGCTGTGAATAGCCGTGCATGGTGTTGAAAAAAAACAAAAGCATTATTATCCTTTTCATAATATTTATTTCTAAGTAAAAACTGTTTTATAGTTAATTTTTTTATTAAGCCCTAATGCCAATAACTTGTAAAATCTTAGTAGTTCAACACAAAGAATTAATGAAATTAAGACAGGTAACAGGGGCACCTTCCATGAATAAAAATTATATACCTGGAGTAGTAAATACAAAACAAAAGCAATGAGAAGAAACTGAATTAAAACCATTTTTGAATAGGATGGGGGATCTTTCTCCGAGTAGGTGTAAATGATGTATAGTAGGAATAAAAACGCAAATACAAAAGAGACTAAGAATGACACAGCAGCCGATGTAATTTTAGGGTAGCTGTTATCCAGGATCATCGACAAAATGTTGGCATGTATAACAATCCCATACATATCAGGAACACTGTTATTTCCTACCTTGGTGCCGAGTGGCGAAAAATGTGTATCCTCGGTGTCCAACGGCGGATACTTAATGAAATGCCCAAGCAAAATAATTTTATTTTTAAAGAGAGAGGATAATTGATTTTTATCATTGTACTCATTCAGATCTTCCTTAGTGATGGCTGTGTACCTTTCCGTATTACCGATGTAGTTAATATTTTCTTTTGCATTATGCCTATTTTTTAACCGGGCAAATTTTTCAGAAGAATACAGTTGCACAATTCTTGAAGTAAATGCCGGATAGACTTCCCCGTTTACTTCCCAAAAAGGTGCATATTCTCTTACAACTTTATATCTGTCTGTTTCAAAATTTATATAGCCGGAATTGATGTCATTTTCAGGCTTCATAAAAAAACTAACTTCAGGGCTCAATTTTGAATTATTTATATCCATACGACTTGCAAAAACAATGTTATTTGCAGGCTTGATGGACTCCATAAGTTTACTATCTATCAATGAATCTTTTCTGGCAGTAAAAATTGCATCAATTCCTATCACGGCAGGGTTATACCTTCTAATTATATTAAGCTGGTCTGCAATTTTTTTTCTGTCGTTTTCTATTTCTACTAATACAATATTTGTGTCACGGTCAGGCCGATTCTTGTTTTTTTCAGCGTAAAAAAATTCATAAAGGTTAAGGCCATGTGCTTCTTGATTAAGATTATTAAAGAAATCAAATTTTGATGCAACGAGGTTGATAAGGTAAGCGCAAAGCATTGTGATGGCCGTAGCGAAAAAAGCCTCTTTTATGTTATGCAAACTGAACATCAGTAATAAAATTCGATCAAAGTATTTAATAATAATTGAAAATGAAAAGCTTCAACCATTTAATAACAGAACGAGGATAGTGGAATAAATGACTGGAGTCAATTTTGATCTTTTGCGTAGGATGAATTAAATATAACAATTTTCGATTCAGAAATACATTGTTATTTTAGTTTAAATTTTGAAAATAAATTTAACTGAAATATTCTAATGGTGTTAAGTAAAACTTGCTATACAATTGTGTTTATTTTTTATTTCACTGTTCATTTTAATATAGCTTTTGCTCAGAGCCCACCGGCACATACGGTAATTCTAATTTTAGAAAACAGGGCTTATAATAATATTGTGGGCAGTTCGGCTGCTCCCTACATCAATAGTCTTTTAAGTAATTCGCATACCGCCCACTTAACCCAATCCTACGGCTTAACGCACCCAAGCCAGCCAAACTACTTAATGTTATATTCCGGATCTAACCAGGGCGTAACCAACAATAATGTTCCGGCAAGCCTGCCTTTCACAACCCTTAATCTTGGAGGAGAATTAATAAAAAACGGATACAGTTTTATTGGCTATTCGGAGGGACTGCCTTCCGTTGGTTCTACTGTGGCTACTTCGGGCGCTTATGCCAGGAAACATAATCCGTGGGTAAACTGGCAGGGAACCGGGGTAAATGGAGTTCCTGTTGCTTCCAACAGGCCATTCTCCGATTTTCCTACCGACTTCAATCTGCTCCCGGCCCTTTCATTTGTTGTTCCCGATCTGAATCATGATATGCATGATGGCAGCATTGCTACCGGCGATGCCTGGATAGAAGCTAATTTAGATGCATACATTCAATGGTGTGTAAATAACAATAGCTTATTTATTTTGACTTTTGATGAGGACAATGGCTCATCCGGTAATCAAATTCTGAGTTGCTTTATTGGAGAAGACGTTAAAGCGGGCAGTTATGTTCAGCCGATAACTCATTATAATATATTGAGAACGGTAGAAGATTTATATCAGCTTTCTTACGCAGGCGCTAGTGCAGATTCTTCTGCTATTAACGGAATATGGCTTTCCCAGCAAGCGGTTAGCTATACGTTTTCGGGAGATGGTAATTGGGATGATCCGGCAAACTGGGTAAATAACCTGGTACCACATGCCACGGGATCTGGAAGTAATATAATTATTGATAATACCACGGGAGGCCAATGCATATTAAATATAGCTTACACAGTGGATGCGGCCACAAAACTTACAGTGATGCCAGGGAAAAAGCTGGTAATTAATGGCAGTCTCAACATAAACTAATAGTTGGTTTGTGGATGGTATAATATGAGCTGTGCCTCATAGTACGCCGGTACACATACTACAGGCATTAGATGAAGCAACATTAGTAAACAATAATGCCGCGGACCTGAAACTAGGCAAGTTTCAAATAATTTATTAGCATTTTTATCGGGCTGGGAACGGGCCTGTTCAGCGCAAGGTAAGCGCCAGCGTTTAGTGAAATAAACTCAATAAAGTCAAACGTCTTGTCAGGATCGGGCCTGAATATAGTTTTAAAATATTTATTGATGGTGAGGCGGAAAAACTTTGAGTTGGATATAATATTGTGCGAAAGCTTTTCTTTATATTCTGAAAATACCTGTGACATGCAGTTCTCATAACAAAAGTTATTGCTGAAAACGTATTGTTGCAAATACTTATAATTCGCTCTTGCTGCAGGTATAGTTTGCGTGATCTTCAAAGTAGGCGAAACTCCTGCGCCATAGCCCTTATTTACAGAAAGCAACACCATTTGTGTATCATCGCCAACACTAAGTTGGTTTCCATTCAGCCCGGGGATAGTGAACCGGCCATCCCGCGCCAGGCTTGCATATTCCTTAAGCAACGCCGACGACACGCAAAGGCCCGCATCAAACGGGTAACAGGATTGCCACTCCTGGAGGCCCGAAAATTTCACCGTCGTGTCGTGCCTTTCTCTAAAAGCAAGACGGGCATAGCTCTCGATTTTTTTATCAATGCCATCAATAAAATCGACGGATAAATCACCGGCGCCTATTGCTCCAACTTCAGGAAACTGTGTATTGAGTTTTTTTAATTCCTGCAGGTAGTCAAATTCAGGCTCATTGTCATAATCAAAATATACGATGTATTTTCCTGTAGTTTCCTTTATGGCCCCTATTCTCGCATTACGAATGCCCTGGGCAGGAACTATAATAGTCTTAAACGACGACGCTTTTCTTAGAAATTCTTTTACATAAGGCAAATCACTGACAGGAGCGCCGCTGTGATTATCGACTAAAATAACTTCTGTTGAAAGACCCGTCGTATCTAAATTATATACTGCGTTTAAACAACGTTTTAATAAACGCTCATCAGGATTACATACGCTTATCACCAACGAATAATCTATTGATTTTTTCTTTAAAGACATTTTAAATACGACTTTTAATGAAATGAAAATTCTTATTCAATCGCTTTTACTTTCGCGACGGAGAAGTTTTTAATTTTCGTTGCGATAGTATTCGTTGCGATTCAGAAATAATAATTACGCGTCTTTAAGAGGATATGAAACTGAAGTAATAAAAGATTTAGGGAGCATTTTTCTCAGGATGATTTGAAAACGAAAAGGATAATAACGAGAACAAATTATAAAAACAATTTGCAATAAACAAAAATATCTGCCGGTTATATTCTTGCTGTGCAGAACTTTTACACTTTGATAGCGATCGTCATAAAATCTTAACGCTGTCTTAATAATGGTGTATATGGTCAGCGAAATAAAATGGGTGAGAAATTTTCGGTTCATTAAAGCGAAGGGAAATCCAGAACAGCGAAAATATTTTTACGCGGCCACATGGTTATCCGGTAATACTTCGGCTTGAAAACCAAAGTCGTTTAGGAGACTTATAAATACAGATGGCTGTATAAATCCTGACCTGCATTTTACCCGCAAAATTTTGTCGCAATCCTCCAGGTCAAAATTGGCTTCATGATTCTCAAAGATTTTATGAATTTGATCTACCAACATCTTTGCCTGGCTGGCTTTATTTACATTGGTTTTAAAAACTTCTATCATCAGGCTTCTTTATAAGTTACAGATCATTTGTCGTTTTGATTTACTCCAATTTTTTTATTCGTTTCAAGAAGTACCTTATGATTGCTGGTTTTTATTTTATGGTAGTAGATGTAGGAAACTATTAATAGAGCCATTGATACAAGTGGTTGAAAAGAAAAAGGTACTGGCCCATCTACCGAAACATAAGCAATCGTAGCCGAAATGTAGTCGATGCCAAGAGCAACATAGTTCCATTCCTTCAAACGCCAACCTGTCGGGATCAATAGGAGTAACCCGCCTATAATGTGTCCTATGCTTAGCTCCCATCGAAACCACTCAGGCACACCAAGATGATGCATTGCATCAATGGCCATTTTGCTATTAATAAAAAAGGCGCCCGATAAAAGAAATAATGCCAGTATGCCCGTGCTAATCCAATAAACGATTTTTGCAGTTCTTAAAGCTTTTTTATTACCGATCGTTTCCATGATTCAAATTTTTGAGAACAAATCTACAACGCTTATTCATTTTTATCAGGGTGTATTTACGGCAATTTCGGGGGATGTTTGCGACATTTTATTCTTTAAAAATGCTATTATGAAAACCAGCCTTAAATATTTTTCGGGCAAAGCATTTGTTTAAAGGATGCGTAAATGCTTGTAGGATTTTTTTGATTTGAAGGGTCTAAATAAAATTTTCCTTATTCATTTTTTATCTTATGTTTGTTAAGCTATAAAACTCTGCGGAGTTAAACCTAACCGATCACTTTGGCATCTATGCTAAACATCTGCCTTCTTTACCGAGCCTCATAACCGCATTACCAAAGTCTTCTTACAGTCGTAAGTCCAAACTGTGTAAGCCATTATTTATTATCAGGATTTTTTAAAAAAATTAATTATGAAAATTTTTGATGCGTTTACAAGGGCTAAAGCCTGTAAAATTATTGCTGTTATTGCAGTTAATTTTATTTGTAACAATTCCAATGCACAGCAGCTTACCATAAGCGATTTCGTTGTATTCGGAGGATCTGCAGGGGTAAATATTTCTCCATCAGCCAACATAAGTGGTGGCTCAGTAGGAAGCTTTTCTCTGGTAAAAACTTCGGGGAGTGCAGTATTTTCAACAAACATTTATAGCGGAGGCAAGGTGCAACTTTCAAGCAGTAATACTGTTATTGGCAGAATCACTGCAGCCAATTCAGCCGGGGCAAGAGGCGCCATTCTTTCCATTGGGTCATCTGCAAAAATCACCGGCAACATTGATGTGAACGGTAATATCGTGGTATCGGGAGGTACAGTATCAGGAACTGTTACTCATCCAACCGGGACAGTTTATACCGGTCCAACACCTTCCGGTGGCAATGTTACAGGCAACCCTGCCCTTCCCGGTTTACCATCTTTACCCGATCCCATAGATTTTCCTGCTGCAGGATCTGCGGACCTTACATCCGGCCAGGTAATTACTCCCGGGGCTTATGGCAACATAACTTTAAGAGGAAATCAAACAATTACACTTTCCGGTACGGGTGTTTATATATTTAAGTCAATTAAAAATAGCGGGAGCATTAATAATTTTGTTTTTGATTTTAAAAATTCAACTAATGGTGTTTTTAAAATATACATTTACAACGATGCCGACCTTAATAAGGTAGGAGCTTCTTTAGCAAACGGCGGCAGCGAATCGAGAATATATACTGAAGTGCATGGAAAAGGCAGCACCATAAAATCCGGCGCAGCATTCGATATAGCAAATGGTTCATCTCCAACATCTTTAAAATGGATAGGGACTGTATACGCTACATCAGGAGCGATTAATATTGGCAATGGATCAGGAAATGGTTCAAATGATATTTCAGGAGCCCTGATAAGCACTACAAAAGTTACGCTTCAGAGTAGCCTGAAGATAAAATACGCACCCTTTACTGACGAAGTAATTTTTCCTTATTATCCGCCACCGGCCAAAGGAAAAGTTTATGATATTCTTGGATCAGAATTGAACTCACTTTATGCGAACAGGAGTTCCTACACCGACACTGCTCAGCAATTATTTATTCTAAGCAATGATTCAGTCTATATTGAATGTATAGCCTTACGGGGGCAGTCTGCAAAATTAGAATCATTACTTAACTCTCCAATGTACGGACTTACCGATACAATTGACAACGGTCCTAATTCATTAATTATTACAGGTAAAATTGCCATTGCCAATCTTCTAAAGCTGGATTCACTTGGGGATTTGATTAATTATTGCCGGCCTCTTTTTCCACCTGTTAGTACCGGCGTTACAGGGCTCACCAGTACTAATGGAGATATTGCACAGCATTCTGATTTTGTACGAAATGGATATAATGTATCCGGCGATAGTATTAAAGTGGGTGTAATTTCTGACAGCTACAATACCTTGTTTGGCAATCCCGCCGGTATTGATGTGTCAAATGGTGACCTGCCAGGTTCGGCTAATCCTTATAATGATACCGCTGATGTGCAGGTATTAAAAGAATATCCTTTTGGAAGACGGTCGGATGAAGGCAGGGCAATGCTCCAGATCGTTCATGATATTGCTCCCAAAGCAACGTTGGCATTCAGAACTGGATTTGTAAGTGCAGGCGATTTTGCACAAGGCATAAGAGAATTGCAACAAAATAATTGCAATGTAATTGTGGATGATGTAACCTACATAACCGAACCGTTTTTCCAGGACGGCGTGGTGGCCCAGGCAGTAGACCAGGTAACTGCGCAAGGTGTATCTTATTTTTCTGCTGCCGGTAATTTTGGAAATATGTCCTACCAAAGTACGTTTAATCCGGTTGCGGCTCCCAGCGGTATCGTTGGCACTGCGCATAATTTTGGCGGTGGAGATATCAACCAGAATATTTCACTACAACCCGGCACATACACCATTGTAATGCAATGGGAGGATAATATTTATTCACTCGGGCAAACAAATACAGGTACCGTTAATGATCTCGATATTTATTTGAATGGCTTCAACGGCTCTACTCTTTTTGGTTTCAACAGGAATAACCTTGGGGGTGACCCGATTGAAGTACTTCCTTTCACCGTGACGGCAAATACCACGGCCAACATTATGGTAATAAGGGCTGCAGGTACAACGCCCGTCAATTTTAAATATGTCGTATTCCGTGGAGATCTCACGATAAATGAATATAAATCAGGACCATCAACCATCGTGGGCCAGGCAAATTCTGCGGGGGCGATGGCTGTGGGCGCAGTAAGGTATACTAACACACCGGCTTTTGGTGTGAATGCACCTTTTGCGGAAACTTTTTCCTCAACAGGAGGAACCACTGTAAATGGCATCATTAGAAATAAGCCAGATTTTACAGCACCAGACGGAGTAAATACAACCGTTGATTTTGCTTCACTCAACATAGAAAATGATGCATTCCCTAATTTCTTTGGTACTTCTGCGGCGGCACCTCATGCTGCCGGGGTGGCTGCATTGATTTTACAATCAGAAAAGAAATTTTCGAATTTAGTATTGCCACCGGATCAAATGAGAAGTTTGTTGCAAAGCACTGCGCTCGACATGGGTACTCCGGGTTTTGACTTTGTGAGTGGATACGGCTTCGTAAACGGACAAGCAGCCCTGGCGACTTTTGCGGCACCTACACCGGTACTTACAAGTCTTGTTGTGCCGCCAGGTGTTACTGCCGGAACGGCTCCCTTTACGGTGACGGTCAATGGAAACTATTTTAATAATCAAACAGAAGTTCTTTTTAGGGGAAGCCCGGTTGCAACAACTTACATAAATGAAACACAACTTACAGCAAGCATACCTGTTTTTATGGGTAACCCGATGGTGCAGGCATCTACCGCTCCCGTGTCTATTAACGCTAATGATGGGGGTATAACTTCACCGCTTTATTTCTTTTCACCCATAAAAAAAGAAATAACAATAACTGCCGATGATAAGAGTAAAAAATATGGTGAGCAAATGCCAACTTTTACCGCGACGATATTGGTGGACGGATTTCCGCTTGCCAATTCCGGATTGACTCCAAGCGATCTTGGCCTTACCAACTTGGTGTTCTCCTCATCAGCTAACGACCTAAGTAATGTTGGCAAATATTTTATAAAAGCTACAAGAACTTTTGACCCAAACAATACTACAGATGCGGGGTTACTTGAATTGTATAATTATACGTTTACAGATGGGTTGCTTACCATCAATAAACTTCCACTTAAAATCACACCGGCAGACAAAACGATTAATTACGGAGACGTGATCAGGGGATTTGATTTTAATTACGAGTATGACGACGCCAACATCGCCATTGCCAACAGGCCTGCTTTCTTTGACAGTCTTAAGATGTCACACCGGTCCAATATAGTAGATACTGCCATCGCACTCATAAATGGAAAAAGTATTGTTGCGGGAAGAACGCTCAGTTCGGCAGATTTACAGGATATGAGCTATCTCGCAAGCGGTAAAGCAATTGTTGCCGGAAAGGCAATTGTTGCAGGAAGCCTGGTAAATATGCAGGTTGTTCAGGTGGACCTTGCTTCAATATTTAACTACCAGTTAGATTCCGCTGTTGCAACACTTATCAATGGGAAAGCCATTGTTGCAGGGAAAGCTATTGTTGCGGGGAAAGCCATTGTCGCCGGAAAGGCGATCGTTGCCGGCACACCTATTGTAAATGGCACAAACGTAAATGATTCCAGCAATAGTAATGTGGTAGTTATTATTGATTCTGCAGATGTAAGTTCGTCTAGTGACGGATCTTTAAATACCCTTCAGTCAATCAATTTAATAACGGGCCTGGATGTTGGAAATTCCTACATTGTGCCGGGTGCCTTTCTTTCAGAAAACTTTGAGATTACATACGGCTTAGGTAATCTTTCTATATTGCCGGCAGGTCCAAATTTAATGACCGCCACAAGAAATTCCGGGGCAACTTCAGCAGAGGAAGAATTGGCAAAAGACATAATGCTGGGAAAAATAACCGCGTATCCTAATCCTGTAACCAGCAAAGTGAGGATCAATATTGATGGTAAATCAACTGCAGGAAACGATATTACCCTGTTAGATTTACCGGGAAGGGTTTATAAGCCAAAATCGGCTAAGAAAATATCAGACAATAGTTTTGAACTGGATCTTACCGGGTTAAACAAAGGAGTATATTTTGTGAAAATAAAAATTGATAATGTTTATAAGACTTTCAGGATCTTAAAATTGTAAATCGCGTTAAACAGTAATTAAAAAAAGAAATTGAATTTTAATAACCCGTGTTCATTGTTTTAAATTTGCAGCGCTGCTTTTTTAATTAATAAACCGATATTAAAATATTCGATTAACTTTCTTACATGAAAGGGTGCAAAATATTTCTTCATACATATTTTATTTTTCTTTCCTCATTTTGTTTTGCCCAGGGTAGTGAAATAGACAGCTTAAAGCTTATCATATCAAAGAGTGGTGATGATACTTTTAAAGTAAACAACCTGCTTCGATTGAGTAAAGCTTATACAACTTCTTTTCCTGAATCAGCCATGAGCTCAGGAAGCGAGGCCTTGCATCTTGCAAAAAAACTCGACTATAAATCGGGTACAGCTTATGCGTTGAAAAATATTGGGATGGTATATTACAACCAAACCAAATACCCGGAAACGATTGAGTATTGGAATGAATCTTATCAACTGTTCGATTCCATTGGGGATAAAGTAAATGAGGCCCTGATGCTGAATAATCTTGGTTCTGTTTACATGAACCAGGGCGACTATGCGCAGGCGCTGGACTATTTTTTTAAGTCTCTGCAGATTGCGGAACAGAGCAAGGACAGGCCAAATATAGCAAGAGCCATGGGTAATATTGGGACTGCTTATTCTTACAATGAATTTACTTATGATAAGGCACTAGGGTATTACCTAAAAGCGTTGCCAATAAGTGAGGAACTTGGAGATAACAATACAATGGGAGCGTTGCTTGTTAATATTGGTGAGACTTATTTAAAAAGAAATAAAGATGATTCGGCGTTATACTATTTTAAGAAATCCCTGGATGCGTATGCTAATACGGAAAATATTCCATACTCCTTAAACGATATCGGTAGGACATATACCAAAAAGGGGAACTACAATCTTGCAATACAGTATCATAAAAAGGCGCTCTCTTTTGCGTCGAAACTTAATCTGCAATTAGACATTGTTCAATCTTATCTTGGCCTCGGAGATGCCTATTATCAAACGGCAAATTATAATTTAGCATTAAGTGCTTATCAAAAAGCACAGACTACATCCTACGACAATAAATTAAGAAAGGAATTGCGGGATGCTTACAATGGGCTTGCCACTACTTATGCAGCCATTAAAGATTATTACAGGGCTTTCAATTTTCAAACGTTATATACTAATATCAAGGATACATTGATTAACCTGGAAATCGCCGAAAAGGTAACAAACCTTCAAACGAATTTTGATTTGCAAAAAAAGCAAGGGCAAATTGATATTCTTACCAGGGATAAGGCGTTGCAAAACCTGGAATTGAAACGTCAAAACTTTGTAAAAAATACCTTGATAGCAAGCTTGCTTTTTGTATTTATAATAGCTTTTATCCTTTATAAATTATATCGAAAAGTCGGGCGGCGTACCTTACAATTAAGGAGATCGCTGGAAGAATTAAAGGCAGCACAGGCGCAACTTATACAATCCGAGAAAATGGCTTCTCTCGGTTCGCTTACCGCCGGCATCGGTCATGAAATCCAAAATCCATTAAATTTTGTAAATAATTTTTCCGAAGTCAATATCGAATTATTACATGAATTAGAAGAAGGATTACTAAAGAAATTGCCGGAAGCAGATAAGGCAGAGGCTGATGAAATAATAAAAGACCTTGCCCAAAACATGGGGAAAATAAATCATCATGGCAAGCGTGCGGATGCTATAATAAAAGGAATGCTGCAGCATTCGAGAAAAAATACCGGTCAAAAAGAGCTTACAAATATAAATGCTCTTGCCGATGAGTATTTACGCTTAAGCTATCACGGCCTTCATCCAAAAGACAAGTCTTTCAAGATAGATATTAAAACAAATTATGACGAAGCGCTTTCGGTGGTTGAGGGTAAAATTGATATAAACCCGCAGGATTTTGGACGGGTTTTACTGAATTTATATAACAATGCCTTTTATGCAATAACAGAAAAAAGAGAAGAACGAGGTGATTCTTACAAGCCAAATATCTCCGTAACTACAAAAAAATTACACGATAGAATCCATGTTCACGTAAGAGATAATGGCACAGGCATTCCGCAAAGGGTTTTAGATAAAATCTATCAACCGTTCTTTACTACCAAGCCTACGGGACAGGGAACTGGACTGGGTTTATCGTTAAGCTATGATATTATAAAAGCTCATGGAGGGGAATTGAGGGTTGAGACGACAGAAGGTGAGTTTGCCGAGTTTATTATTGATATTCCAATAGCCTGATATTGGATTTCCTTGTGTCAGTATAATTAATGGTGGGAGCTGAGGATTACCAATTGTTCTAAGCCGCCTGTTACTTTTCTACCATCAATTTCTTTTATCTATACTTTCAAGAATTTTTTCTAACTGGTGAATATGTCTTTGTGTATGATACACTACAAAATGCAATAATTCGTATTTTGTTATTTCGCCAAATGCGGGAAGGCTTATAATTTGAGACAAGTTCGCTGCATTACCTGCAGCTATCAATTGACTAATCGATTTTTGAAGATCTTCGATAAGTACTTCCTTTTGATAGCTATCCTGGTTTGGCAGAATAAATTCAGGTGATTTAAATTTTGTATCATAGTTCAAGAACATTTTTTTCAGCTCTCCTGTTCTTTCTGCCGGATCTCTTTCAACATCTTTGCCTGGCATATCTAACGACTGCGTGATGGCCTTATTAGACTTTGTGATATGCGCTACAACCTGGGCTGCAGACCAACTATCTTTAAATGGAATCATATTAATTGTTGATGAATCTGCCGAAGAAATGAGTTTTAATAAATCGGATGATGTATTTTCCAATGAGGAAAACAAGGTAGAGGTATTTAAAGTATTTTTTATCATTGATATGATTTTTGCTTTCTTCTTAAGTATGTACTTTTATTTTTTCAGGCGATGATATTTGGCATAAGAATTTTTAAAAATTGTTATCCTTCTTCTTCAATAATGGACAAAATATTTCCAGCGGGATCTTTAAACCAGGCTATTAAAGGGCCGCCACTTCTGAAGATGCCTTTTTCGTCTGTTTTCAATCTGCCATCATATTGTTCGAACACAATTCCGGCCTTAATTAATTCATCAGCTGTTAAGTCAATATTTTTCACAGGAAAATTAAGAATTGTAAAAGTTGCCGGTATATGGTTTGGTTTTGGATAGATCAATATTTTGCCCCCGTTACTAAGATGCAATTCCAGCAGGCCCATTTTATTTTCAGTTATATTAAGGCCCAAATTTTTACCATAGAATTCTTTCGCCTTACCCAGGTCATTCACTGAAAATCCACTGAAAGCATTTGAATTTTTAAGCATAGTGTTTTATTTATACAAACTTACCGGGTTATAAAACAACAAAAGGGTGCAAATGCGGCAATCTGAAGGGCTGATTACGACAATTTTTTTTAATTTTGCTATCATTTAATCAGAATCTAAAAAATAGTAATCTTATGAAGCACATTTCAATAATTATTCCCCAGGGACATACCAGCGTAGTAAATATTGAGGGTACACACCAGATTTTTAATGAAGTAAATTCAGTTAGAAAAAATATGGGCTTGCTTCCCCTCTTTAAAGTCCAGCTCGTGGGTATTTCGAGAGAAACCAGCCAGCGGAATGGATTGTTCACCATAGCGCCAGATGTGTTGATAGACGATGTAAAAAAAACGGATCTTATTATAATTCCGGCAATACATTCCGAACCAAATAAAATGATGGAGGAGAACGCTCCTTTTATTTCCTGGATAATTAATCATTATAAACAAGGTACAGAAGTTGCGAGCCTTTGTATTGCTTCTTTTTTCCTGGCAGCTACCGGGTTGCTTAATGGCAAGCAGTGTGCTACTCACTGGACGGCTGCGAATGATTTCCGAAGAATATTTCCTGAGATAAATCTTGTGGATGATAAGATCATGACGGAGGAAGATGGCATATACACCAGCGGCGGTGCCTATTCTTTTTTAAACCTTCTTGTCTATATAATTGAAAAATATGCCGGGCGTGAGATTGCGGTACAAATTGCAAAAATGTTTATGATTGATATTGATCGTATAAGCCAGTCGCCATTCATAATATTTGAAGGGCAAAAATCGCATGATGACGAACCTATAAAAAAAGCGCAGATTTTTATTGAAAATAATTTTGAAGAAAAAATTACCGTTGATCAGTTAGCATCCATGTTTGCCTTAGGGAGAAGAAATATGGAGCGAAGGTTTAAGAAAGCTACCTCCAATACCGTTACGGAATACATACAACGTGTGAAAATTGAGGCAGCTAAAAAGACCCTGGAAAGTGGCCGAAAAAATGTAAGTGAAGTAATGTATGAAGTGGGCTATTCTGATACGAAAGCCTTTAGAACTATTTTTAAAAGGATTACTGGTTTATCACCTGTTGAATACAAAAGCAAGTATAATAAAGAAGCAGCAATGGTGTACGCATAATATTTCTAAATTTTTATGAGCACCTTTGTCTATTGATTTACAAGATGAATAAAAGCCTATTTTTTCGCCCGGTGATTTTCGCCATTTTGCGTGTCACACACAAACCGGAATTCTGAGCAAAAAAAAATTATCTTAAGAAAGAGTAATTATTTTCATATACTTGCATATTCTTATAAAAAAAACAGGCCCTTCTGTAGAAACAGAACGACCTTTTACGATTGCTTGTATATGAGACTCTTTAATTGATATTATTTGTAAAGCAGATGATATCTTAAGAAAATCTTTTAATATTTTTACCTGCCTTTAGCGGTTACCGCTTTTTTTAATTCCTTTGTTAAAACAAAAATAGTCAACATGTATTTATTACAAGAACTAAGTTATTGCGTGTTTTATTATGCCAGACATGGTCTAAATTTTTAGTAAACCTTGCCGGCCATACCTTTCATGATAAATTTTAAATGATGCCCAACCTAGTTTCGGATACATTATTTCAATTAATACATTCACTGGAGAAGTCAGAAAAGAGGCATTTCAAGTTATATATCAAAAGAAGTTCGTCAAAAGAGGATTTAAAAATAATACGCCTGTTCGATGCATTGGACAAGCTTTCAGAGTATGACGAGAAACCGTTGCTTAAAATGCTTCCTGATATAACCAAGCCACAACTCTCCAATCTAAAAACGCATTTGTACAAACAGTTGCTCGCAAGTCTTCGACTATTAAAAACCAATGAAAACATTGATTTGAAGCTGAGTGAGCATCTTGATAATGCACGTCTTCTCTACAATAAAGGTCTTAAATTACAAAGCCTCAACATTCTCGAAAAGGCCAAAGAATTAGCCAAGGCTAATCAAAAGATGAACTTCCTGGTTCAGGTAATATCGCTTGAGAAAAAAATAGAAACACTTCACATCACACGAAGTACTTTGGAAAAAACCCAAATGCTTGCAGAAGAAGCGCTTTATATAAGTGGCCATATAGATAGGGTTACCCGATTATCTAATCTTGCCCTTCTGTTGTACAGGTGGTATGTGAAAAATGGCCATGCACGCGATGAGCAGGACGAAAAGGGAATCCGCGAGTTTTTTAAGAGTTCCTTACCGGATGATTACAATGCTATCAATGGATTTTATGAAAGGCTTTACCTATATCAAAGCTATAGCTGGTACGCTTTTATACGCCAGGATTTTTTAATGTACTATCGCTACAGTCAAAAATGGATTGATCTTTTTAAGGAGAATGAGGTGATGATTGCCGTAGAGACCGGGCATTATATAAAAGGCATGCATAATCTTTTAAATGCCCATTTCGATCTTCGAAACTTCGAAAAATTTGAGGAAACATTGCAGCAATTTGAAGAATATGCCAGGACACCACTTGCAAATCAGCATGATAATTTTCGCACGCATACTTCTATTTATATAAACAGCGCAAGGCTCAACCAGTTTTTGATGCAGGGTAATTTTAACGAGGGTTTAAAGGCTGTTCCCGAAATAGAAAAAAAGCTGAATGAGTATTCTCTGTTCGTTGATAGCCATCGTATACTTGTTTTCAACTACAAAATTGCTACGCTATATTTTGGTGCGGGTGATTACGGCACCGCAATTGATTTTCTTCATAAAATAATAAATGATAACTACGCGGGGCTTCGCAACGATCTGCAATGCTATGCCAGGCTCATACATCTTCTTTGTCATTTTGAACTTGGTAATGAAGAAATACTTGATTCACTAATAAAGTCTGTGTACAGGTTTATGGCGCGTATGAAAAATCTTACCATGGTAGAGGAGCATATATTTACATTTCTTCGCCATTCAACCAAAGTGCGGCCTAAGGAACTAAAACCCGAGCTTTCGCAGTTCCTGGAAAAAATTAAGCACCTTGAAAACGATCGCTTTCAAACACGTTCATTCGCTTACCTTGATATTATTTCCTGGGTAGAAAGTAAAGTTTACGAAAAGCCGATGGGTGAGATCATTAACAATAAATATAAGAAAAGCAGGCATCGGAAAAAATTACGTGAAGTGGTACTGAAATAATTTAAGAATCAATAAAGTTGCGGTTAAGTTATATAAATAAAAAGGTGGCTTTTCGAAAGCCCACCCTTTTTATTTTTTGTTTAAAATTTGAAATTCACAGAAGCCTGAAAGACAGTTCCTAATTGGCTAAATTGAGAACCGTTGTAACCCAATATTCTGTACCTGCCACTGAATTCTAAAAATCCTTCCAGTAAACTTTTAGCAGCAGGATCATTTAGTGTAGCAACAGCATCCGCATAGTTAGCATCAGAAGAACTACCTGTTAATGTGAGACCCCATTTAGGTAATACATTTAATATATTGTTTACAGTGACCGACGCTGAAAATTTATTTGTAAAATTGTAACCTACATTAAGATCCGTAACAACAGCCGTCTTGAATACCTGCTTAATATTATTCATAATAGCCCCTCCATTATCTAAGTCCTGGAATTTGGTAGGGCCAAATAAAGTGTTGTTCAAATTAAAATTGAACTTGTTGATGAAATAGTCAAAACCAAGTACTGCCTTGTATTTGGGACGGCTTTCAGTCAACAAAGATCTTATTTGTGTGCTTAAAATATTGGCTCCCGCATCTGCAATTGCTTTAGGATTGTTCGGATCGCCTACGATTTTATTTACCAATGTATAATTACCCGCAAGGTTGATACCGGCTGTTCCATTTCCCAAATGAATATTTTTATAATTTGCAACGAAGTCAAGCCCATCTGTTTCGGTTTTAATACCATTAATAAAAAACTGAATTTGCACAACTCCCGCAGCTGCCAGGATTTGACCCAGTGTACTCATAGGATCGTCGGAAGAAATTGGTGAGCTATAAACGATCCTGTCTTTTATAAGGATACTATAGTAATCCAAAGTGATACTTAGATTTTTAGTCGGGTTTAATCCAAGGCCAACTGTATAGTTATTCGACTTCTCCGGTTTTAATAAAGGAATGCCTAACGCAAATGCCTGCTTGCTCCTGTTGTTAAACAAGCCTGATAATTGAATGGTTCCTCCTACGAAGGATGCCTGCGTAGATTGGTCATATATTTGGTGCAATGTTGGTGCCCTGAAACCTGTGGAAGCAGAGCCTCTTATTACAAGTTTGTTACCTGCTATTTTATAACGGGATGTAGCTTTCCAGACGAAAGCATTTCCAAAATCGCTATACTTTTCTCCACGGACGGTGCCATCAATCAAAAAGTCTTTCGTAATATCCCAGCTTGCATCGAAGTATGCACCAAAGTTAAACCTGCTGTTTGTTGAGGCATTTTCTGCACGAATACCGGGAAAAGAATTGGCTCCTTCCCCTGAATAGGAAGCCGTATCTCCTGCAATAATCTTAAAAGTTTCCGACCTGATTTCCGAACCGAAAGCGATACTGAAATTATCAGTTATTGCTTTGGTGATATCATAGTTGCCTATAATATTAGTAAATCGAAACCCCCCGGGCTTAAAATTAATAGGACTTCCTGTCCCGAGACTTTTGTTTATCGTATTGTTAACTGCATAAAGTTGTTGATTACCTCCTAAAGTAAAACTCACATCCTGGTTCCATCCATTTTTTTCGCTCTTGAAACCGAAAGTTGCGTTGTAATCTATTAAATCGCCTTCGAACGAGGGACGATACCCGATATAACCTTTATAGATTGGATCTCCGGTACCCGTATAATCAATACCATTCGGATCAGTAACATGCAGTAATCCTAAATCCTGTCTCCAATAAGGAACCCGATAATTCGCATTGCTAATTACCTTTTTAGAAACGAGCGCCGCATTGCTATAAAATTGACCGGTCTCGCCTATTGGAACACCCACATTATATTCGAATTTCGCGGCAGTAATTTCGCCTGTGCCATTTGTATTCTTACCGGTTGGATAAATTTTTAAGAAATCTACAATTGGCTTATTTACTGGATCCGACTGAGGAAGTGCCGGATCACCAAAAGTGGCTATCTCGGTTAATAAATCAATCTTTCCTGAGCGAACTGCATTATTCTGTTGACTGAAATCAACTGTATAATTAATAAAGCCTTTACTGGCAAAAGTCGAACCTCCATTATAAGATAAGCCGTAAGTTCCCCCATCCCCTTTGCTGGTAACACCTCCATTTAGCGTTAGTGAATTATATTCAACCTTATCTTTTAAAATAACATTCATTACGCCCGCAATCGCATCAGAGCCGTACTGAGCTGATGCTCCATCGCGTAATATTTCAACCCGCTTGATAGCATCCGGGGGAATAGCAGATAAATCTGCACCAGTTTCACCTCTCCCCGGCGAAAACTGTACATAAAGTAATGAGCTAAGATTTTTTCTTTTACCATTAATTAAGACCAGGGTACGGCTGGGACCAAGATTTCTAATTTCATAAGGATCTATAAGGGTTGTTGCATCGTTAACCGGAGTGTTAACGCTATTAAATGAGGGTACCCGGTATTGCAGCGCTTTATCAAAAGTTAACTGGCCCGTAGATTTTAAATCATTTGCGGAAAATATGTCCACAGGCAAGGGAGTGTCCGTTAAAGTTCTTTTAGCGTTTCTGCTGCCAACTGAAACTGTTACAGATTCCAATAAAGTTTGCTGTACCGATAATTCTATTGTTAATTCCTGCTGGCCGTTCACTGAAATGCGCTTAGGCGAGTATCCCACTTGCGTAAGATCTAACGAAGCCTTTGGGCCTGCTTTAATTGTAAAACTGCCGCTCTCATCCGTTGTTACGCCTGCGGAAGATCCCACCACTTTTATTGATACCCCGGATAAAGGTTCTTTACTTGTACCGTCTATTACTTTTCCTGAAATAGTTTGGGCGGACAAATTGTTTGCAAATACAATAGCAATAGCTATTGTTAGCTTGATAATTTTAGTAATCATGTTAGTTTGATTTAATTAATAATTATGTGCAAAAGGACTTCCCACATATTCCGCAACCATGAATTTAATTCTTTCTTTCAATCTTTCTTTTTTATTCTCACCTGCATAGCAAACCTGTAGCTACCGGGCAGCATAAAACTCATGTTTTCCTTTGATACGAATGGCAAATAATCATATAATTTTTCCTGCGTGAATCGTTGCGGCCAAAATCTTTCCTTTGTTGCCGTAAACGAGTCAGCCTTATCCGTTATGATGGTCATTCTCATTTTGCTATAGAAGCCCTCCTGCTTTAAACGTGTACGCTCGTTATCAATATAACAGGCTCCACTAACTATGGGACGCCTGTTCCTGTTATAAACTTCTGTAATGATTTTTTTTAATTCTATAAATTCAGCCCACTGTGCCTGCAATAATTCTTCAGGAAGAAAATCAATATCAAATGATTTTTGAACTGTATTTTCGTTATCATACATTTCCATTCGATATCATTTGTAATTAAAGATTTTTATTTTTCACATTAAGATCAATATCACCATAAAAGCGCAGATCCTTATTCTTAAGTTGCTTTATCCAAAAAGCAATCTGCCCTGTGTGATAAGAATAATGTTCAGTAACATGAATGATAATTCCCACACCAGATAACTGAAATCCCTGGACTGAATAAATGCGGCCCAGTCTATAGTCGTCACTCTCTTTAATAATTTCGGTCGCTTCTAATATGGTAGAACTCAATTGTTGCAATAATGCTGCTTTGGTAATGCCACTTTTTGTCGAAAATTCTTTATCACGTACTCTTATGTCTTCTGTTTCTCCAAGAGCGGAGACGATGTATTGCCTTATATTTCCGCACAAGTGCAAAATGAGATTACCGATACTATTGGAATTATCATTAGGCGAATTCCAAATTTCTTCTTCATCAATTTCCCGCAGGCATCTGGCAACTCTTTTTGTATTTTCCGTGATACGAAAAATAGATTGTTCAATAAATTCTTTTGAAATCGCAGTAGCCATAGTCATTGGGTTCTTCTTAGAAAGGTTATACAGTATTGGCTAAAATCATTCCAGCTTTCAGGCACTTCTCCAATCCCAAAGCACTATTTCCCATTCAATGCCATTTGAATCGGTATAGTTGTGAATAATTTTAAAACCAATCCTGAGATGTGCATTAACCGAGCGCTTATTTTTAGTTGAAATTTCGGTAATTGCAAAATCATATTTGTCACTAAAGTGTTTTTTATACAATTGATAGCAATCATCCAGAATACCCTGTCCGCGCCATTCTTTGGCGATACATACCTGCCCGACAACCAGGTATTCGTAAGATGATATTTTTTTATTATCGTAAATAATATTATCGAAAACTCCGAACATAGGAATCAATACGGGGATGTCCTGTTTCGATTTTCCGGTCATTGCAAGCAGGTAACCGATCACGTGATCATCATTTTTGGCAATGATGCTTTGTTCTATATCATTCATTTTTTTTAGCGTATCGTAACTATGAATTACAGTAACAAAGCCTTGATCTTTGATTTCTTCTTCAGTGAGGTTTTGTGGTAAATTGATTTTTTGAAGATCTAATACCTGCTGAATCTCTTCGCTTGAGTCAGCCTTTTTATAAACAATCATGTGCTCGTATTTAGTTCAGCGAATTTCGGGCAACAAAAATTATGGCTAAAGGTTTATTTTGATATTTTGTATTTCCGGCGGATATCATCATAGTACCAGATTGAGAGGTGTTATTAAAGACATCCTAATTACAGTTTTTTTACTGCAAAAGGTTTAAAAATCTATACCGGACCATTTCTTTTTATTCCTCTCGTATTTTTCATAATCAAATTTATAAAGCCTTCCGGGCCTGTGAGGAACATTCTGTTCATGCTCGCCCATATCAACCAGGAAATCCATGGAGAAAAATTTCTTCCTGAAATTTCTCCGGTCAAGTTTTACGTTGAGAATTGCTTCATAGAGGTTTTGAAGTTCGCGCAATGAAAATTTATTCGGCAGAAGACTGAGGCCAAGCGGATGTTCCTGAACTCTTTTTTGAAGCCATCTGTAGCAGGCTTCAAATATTTTCTGATGGTCGAATGCAAGGTCTGTTACTCTATCAATTTCATGCCAGTGGATTTCATTATCCAATATTTTCAACCGGTGGTGCTGTATATTTATCAGAGAGCAATAGGCAACCGTTACAACCCGGCCGGCCGGGTGCCGGCACACTTCCCCAAAAGTATGAACCTGCTCCAGGTAGACGTCACTCAATCCGGTTCGTTGTTTTAAAATGTGGTAAGCAGATGTATCAAGGTCTTCATCGGGTTTTACAAGATCCCCAAGAAGTGTCCATTTGTTCTGGTACTTTTTTAAATCTGATCTTATCAGTAACACCTTTAGCTTGTTCTCATCAAATCCAAAAATTACACAATCAATAGATAATGCAACCCGGTTAATGCTTTGGACCTCTGATTGAATTGCCTTAAAAGTTTTTACACTTTTTTGCTGAGAGTCTTTTGTGGATTGTGCCATAGAAAAATTATAAACATAGATTTTGGTTAAACAATTCGATTTTCATTTTTCATATTATGATTTATATATGTGCTGCAGTCAGTTTCCTTTTATAACTTCAAATTATCTGTATTTGTTGCAATGCAATTGTGGTAAGCAAGTAGGTTTAATAGTCCATAGTTCACCATTGAGGCATCAACAATTATTGTAACATGATCAGTGCCCTCATTAGAAAAATCGAGAGCCCACGATAATAAGTGCGGAAAAGGTTGGAACGATAAAAATATCAGACAGAAAATACCTGGCAGCGTTTTTCTCATAACAAGCAATTGATCGTGTAAAATAAACACATTCTTTTAAAACTCTGTTACTTTGTGAAAAAAATCTCTGAATTATTCGGAGTATGAATTTTAATATCAGCATAATTTAAGAGAGAGTGCAGTATGATATAATTTTTATTTTTTTAATAAAAGATGAAACTGACTATTTTTAATTTTACAACAAACCGTTCGCATGTATACGAAAGAGCAAACAAAGATGTTGCAGGCACTAACTAACGAGCTTCTTAAAAATGCGTCCTCAATAGAGGAATTAAGAGATGTGCTCAGGTTCCACGAATTCAGGTATTATATTTTAAATGATCCTCTTATTTCTGATGAACAATATGACAGGCTTTATAAATCTTTGGAAAAGCTTGAAACAGAAAACCCGAAGCTAATTACACCTGATTCGCCCACACAGAGAGTGGGCAACAGTTTGAACAAAGA
>JBBSBD010000047.1:0-30577 GCA_038251675.1 Chitinophagales bacterium
GCGTGGTAGTAAATGGTAAAGGATACGATCATCAAAATCAAATACCAGAGATCAACATAAAACGCAGCAGCAGGTTAAGACTATAAAAATAAGCATCATGAATAATAGTGTATATCAAATCAATAAAGGCATAAATAAAAGTATTGAGTTCCGTGGGCTGAAAGCTCAGTATATCTGGTATTTCGGTGTCGGAGTAGTTGGCTTATTGATCCTATTTGCAGTCCTCTATATAATAGGTCTCAATTCATTTGTTTGTATTGGAATCATACTTATTGCCGGGACAGTGCTAACCATAAAAATTTATGCATTGAGTAATACTTACGGCCAGTATGGTATGATGAAAAAACTGGCAAGACGAAGTGTTCCTAAAGTTGTCAGATCAAAAAACAGGAATATTTTCTTGCAAAAAAAGGAAAGCAAAAAAAGGGATTAATAATAAATAAAAATAGAATCGGTAAATAAGTGAGTATGGAAAAGCAATTGAATGAAATTTTACCAATTCTTGGAATAGAACATGATTGTATCCTTTCCAAGCATGGCGATATAACCTTAGCGTTTCAGGTTGAGCTGCCTGAGATATTTACACTCTCAGACCAGGAATATGAAGCCTTCCATCAAACATGGATTAAAGCCATTAAGGTATTACCCAGGCTCTCTGTCTTTCATAAGCAGGACTGGTTTATAGACAGAAAGTACCAGCCTGATTTCTCTAAAGAAGACGTAAGCTTTTTAACGCGAAGCAGTGAGCGCTTTTTTAACGAACGGTCCTTTCTGGATCATAGCTGTTATATAATGCTAACGAAGAAACCAACAGGAAAAAAGTTATCCAGTTCTCTTTTCTCTAACCTGCTTCGCAATTCTATTGTGCCTGAACAAACTTTGAAGCCACAATTATTACAGGATTTTCTTGATAGAGCCGGGCAATTCAAACGCATTTTGGAAGATAGCGGTTTTGTAAAACTTACCCGTTTAAAAAACGAGGATTTGCAAAGCCATAGACGCAAGATAGGATTGGTTGAGCGTTATTGTTATTTGACAGAAAAAGATGACACCATAATGTTTAGTGATATAAAATTTGAAGACAATTTACAGATTGGTGATCAGCATTGCCAACTTTACACATTGGGTGACGCCGAAGATCTTCCTGCTTTATGTGGCTCAAGGATCAACTTTGACAGGTATTCTACTGATAAAACAAAATTCAGCATTGGATTTGCTTCTACATTAGGGCAACTCTTATCGTGCCGTCACATTTATAACCAGTACATTTTTATCGAAGATGCACAAAAGACCTTGCAGAAGCTGGAAAGCAAAAGATTAAGACTGCAGTCGCTCTCAGCTTATTCCCGTGAAAATTCTATTGCAAGAGATGCAACTAATGATTTTTTAAATGAGGCTATCAGTCAGCAACGACTTCCTGTAAAAGCACATTTTAATGTGCAGGTTTGGACAGATAAAAAAGACGAGCTAAAAGATTTAAAGAACCTGGTTTCATCTGCATTGGCACAAATGGATGCGGTTGCGAAATACGAGACGGCAGGTGCTCCGCAAATATGGTGGGCTGGTATGCCCGGCAATGAAGCAGACTTTCCAATGAATGACACCTTTGATACGTTTGCTGAACAGGCAGCGTGTTTTCTTAGCCTGGAAACCAACTATCGTTCTTCTCTAAGTCCAATTGGTATCCGTTTAGGCGATAGGTTAACCGGTAAGCCCGTGCATGTGGACATCAGCGATGAACCTGTAAAAAAAGGTATATGCACGAACCGGAATAAATTCATTCTTGGTCCTTCCGGTAGTGGCAAATCTTTCTTCACCAATCACATGGTGCGCAGTTATTATGAACAGGGAACACACATTGTATTGGTAGATGTAGGCCATAGCTACAAAGGTTTATGTGACATGGTAGGTGGCTATTATTTCACTTATGATGAAAAGAGTCCCATCCGCTTTAATCCTTTTTATATCGCCGAAGGCGATAGTCTTGATACCGAGAAAAAAGAAAGCATTAAAACATTATTGCTGGCGCTTTGGAAAAAAGATAATGAAACTTTTAACCGTTCTGAATATGTAGCCTTATCCAACGCCCTGCAACTCTATTATGAGAAACTTGAAAAAAATAATGACCTCTTTCCATGCTTCAACACCTTCTATGATTTCCTGAGAGATGAGTTCGTTGCAATACTAACCAGCGACAAGGTTAAAGAAAAGGACTTTGATATAAATAATTTTCTTTATGTGCTTCGTCCTTATTATAGCGGTGGTGAATTTGATTACCTCCTTAATGCTACTGAAAATTTAGAGCTGCTTTCGGAGCGATTTATTGTTTTTGAATTGGATAATATTAAAGATCATCCAATCCTTTTTCCTGTAGTAACTATCATTATCATGGAAGTCTTTATTTCCAAAATGAGAAAGTTGAAAGGTGTTCGTAAGATGATACTTATTGAGGAAGCATGGAAGGCTATCGCTAAAGAAGGCATGGCAGAATATATTAAGTATCTGTTCAAGACAGTACGTAAATTTTTTGGAGAAGCTGTTGTGGTTACCCAGGAAGTTGAGGACATTATTAGTTCTCCTGTAGTTAAGCAAGCCATCATTAATAACAGTGATTGCAAAATCCTTTTAGACCAGTCGAAGTATCAAAATAAGTTTGATCAAATACAGGAACTGCTGGGGCTTACAGAAAAAGAAAAGGCTTTAATTCTATCTGTCAATAAAGCAAACGACCCTACAAAAAAATATAAAGAAGTCTTTATATCTCTTGGCGGAATTCTCTCAAAGGTATATCGCACAGAAGTGTCACCTGAAGAATACCTGGCTTATACTACGGAAGAAACGGAGAAAGTAAAAGTAACACAATACGCAAAAAAATATGGAAGTATACAAAAAGGAATTGCAGCAATGATAGCAGATATGAAAGTAGTAAACTAATACCCGATTTAAAATTTATGATTATGAAAAAGCTAATGGTTGTATTGGTATTTGCAGGCACGGTAAGCATAGCATCCACGGAACAGGTTAATGCGCAAATGCCCATAATAGAAATTATTAAGGCAGGAATTAAGAAAGTTATTAAAGCCGTAGACTTACAGATACAACGTCAGCAGAATAAAATTATCTGGCTTCAGAATGCAGAGAAGACGCTGGAGAATACTATGTCAAAATTTAAGCTCAATGAAATTACTGGTTGGGTAGATAAACAGAAAACATTGTATAAAGATTATTATGGGGAATTGCTAAAGGTGAAAGCAATTATATCCTATTACGAACGAATCAAAGACATCACAGAAAAGCAAGCGCATTTAGTAGAAGAATATAAAAGGGCTTGGGGATTGTTTAAACAGGATAAGCATTTTAACCCTGAGGAAATTTCTTACATAAGCAAAGTCTATTCGGGTATCATCGATGAAAGCATAAAAAACCTTGACCAAATATTTTTGGTTGTGAATTCTTTTCAAACACAGATGGGCGATGCTAAACGCCTCGAAATTATTAACACCGCTGCTGACCGGATTGATGAAAATTATAATGACCTGAAAGCATTTAACCAGCAAGGTATCCTGCTAAGCCTTCAAAGAGCTAAAGCCCAAAACGATGTGGATGTAGTAAAGAAACTTTATGGACTTCAATAACCCTGAAAATAAAAATTGTCATGAAAAGATTATTCATTTTAGTACTGTTTGTTATTTTTTCTTCCGGAACAAAATCTCAAACGTTTGCGGAATGGTTCCACCAAAGCGCCACACAGAAAAAATATCTCTTGCAACAGATTGCCGGTTTGCAGGTATATATCGGTTATGTACAAAAAGGTTATTCCATAGCGAAGCAAGGACTAAATACTATCAGTGATATTAAGCATGGTGAATTTAATCTTCACAAAGACTATTTCAGTTCGCTAAAAGAAGTCAATCCTAAAATTAAAAATTATAGCAAAGTTGCAGACATCATTTTGTTGCAAATGAATATTGTAAAAGTATATAAGGAAGCCGCAAAGCAGATCAAACAAAGCAAATCTTTTAGTGCTAATGAAATCACTTATATCAATAGTGTTTTTGAAAGTCTATTAGATGATTGTACTAAAACAATTGATGAGTTGATCACGGTTACAACCAGTGGTCAACTTGAGATGAAAGATGATGAACGTTTGAAGCGAATAGATAGGCTCTATAACGATATGCAAACTAATTATGTTTTCGTACAAAGCTTTTCTGATGGAGCAGAATTGCTTGCTGCTTCACGCACCAGGGAACAAAATGATATTCAATTAAGCCGAATTATTAATGGCATCAAAAATTAAAAGTTATGAAAAAGATGACCCTTTTGTTAATAGTATTAAATGGATTTATGATTCCCAACTTATATGCACAAAGCGACGAAGTGCAGCAATTATTATTAAACGTTGAGAAGCTGGCACAATTCAAACAAATATTAAGTGACATGAAGAAAGGTTACCAGATACTCAGCACAGGTTACTCTACTATAAAAGATTTATCACAAGGAAATTTCAATCTGCATAAAACCTTTCTTGATGGACTTATCATGGTAAGTCCCACTGTAAAAAAATACAAAAGGATAGCTGATATTATTAACAATCAAATGATGATTGTAAAGGAGTATAAGAATGCATTTACCCGCTTCAAACAAGATGGCAATTTTAATCCTGATGAAATTGACTATTTGGGAAAAGTGTATAGCAATCTTTTTAAACAAAGCCTGAATGACCTGGATGAATTGACAATAATTATAACCGATAGTAAACTAAGAATGTCTGATGATGAGCGGTTAGAATCTATAGACAGGATTTTCAGCAACATGCAGGATAAACTGCTATTCCTCCGACACTTTAATAACAATACAACTATACTGGCAGTGCAAAGAGCCAGGGAGAAAAGCGATGCCATAACAATGAAGAAAACCTATGGTGTAACCAATTAAATAAACAAATATGGCAAAGTGGATAAGAGTTGCTTTTATAGCAACAGTGGGAATGATAATGCCGCAACTTTCAAATGCCCAGGGCGTTGCCAGCGACATGCATAGTCTTCAGAGCGTACTTGATCAATTATATGATGAGATGCTTCCCTTGTGCAGCAAACTTATTGGAGTGGGGCAAGGCATTGCAGGATTTGCAGCGACCTGGTATATAGCTTCACGTGTATGGCGGCATATAGCTAATGCGGAGCCAATCGACTTTTATCCCTTGTTCCGCCCTTTTGTGATAGGCTTCTGTGTAATGGTGTTTCCGTCTGTGTTGGCTATAATCAATGGTGTTATGAAACCTACTGTTACCGCTACGGCGGCAATGGTTTCAGATTCTAATAAAGCGATTGCCGAACTTTTGAAACAAAAAGAAGAAGCAATTAAGAAAACTGAAACCTGGCAAATGTATGTTGGGGAATCAGGCAGCGGGGATAGGGATAAATGGTATAAATATACGCACCCGGATGATCCTACAGGAAATGATGAAGGCGTATTCGATGGCATAGGAAACGACATCAAATTTGCTATGTCGAAAGCCTCTTACAGCTTTCGTAATTCCGTAAAGGAATGGATGAGTGAAGTGCTAAGAGTGCTCTATGAAGCGGCAGCGCTCTGCATAAATACCTTGCGAACATTTAACCTGATCGTGCTTGCCATACTTGGACCGCTGGTGTTTGGTATAGCAGTCTTTGATGGATTTCAGCATACGCTAACGGTGTGGCTTGCACGCTATATTAATATTTTCTTATGGTTGCCTGTAGCCAATATATTCGGTTCCATTATCAGCAAAATACAGGAGAAAATGCTGCAACTGGACATTAGCCAGGTGCAGAGCTCAGGCGATACTTTTTTCAGTTCCACAGATGTTGCGTATCTCGTTTTTATGATCATTGGCATTATCGGGTATTTCACAGTTCCTTCTGTTGCCAATTATATTGTTAATGCAGGCGGAGGCAGTGCTATGGTGCACAAAGTAACCAGCCTTTTCAGCAACACTTCCAGAGGAGTAGTCAATACCATGTCTTCAGGTACAGGAATGGTTGCCGATGCAATGGGTAATGCAGCCGAAAGAATGAGCAACAGCATGAGCAATTACGGGACCAACTCGGGGTATTTTAATGAAAGCACTTCGTCTGGTAAGTCTGGCTATATGCAAGATAAAATTTCAGGCAAACATTAATCTAAACCTACATAAATCACGACTTCAAAAAAAGCTAATCCTATCTGTCATGTTCGAACAAACGAAAAATATAGACACCGCCTTTCGCAGCATACGCAGCTTTACAATAATTGTGATTATCGGAAGTGTTTTGCTTTGTTCTTTCACATTATACAAGAGTTTCAAGTTGGTAGCTGAAATGCAAAGCAAGATATACCTGCTAGCTAATGGCAAAGCATTGGAAGCTTATGCATCAGACAGAAACGAAAATATCCCGGTGGAAGCAAAGGATCATGTGAAAACTTTTCATCAATATTTTTTTACGCTTGATCCGGATGAAAAAGTAATACAAACCAACATTACCAAGGCGCTTTATCTCGCTGACGCTTCAGCGAAAAGGGAATATGATAATCTGAAAGAGAATAGTTATTACGCAAATATTATCGCAGGAAACATCAGTCAAAAAATCAAAGTAGACAGTGTTGTTATAAACCTTAATGTGTATCCCTATTACTTCCGCTGCTACGCGACTCAGAATATCATACGAACCACAACCATAGTTTCCCGTAGCCTGATCACCGAAGGATACTTGCGTAATGTAAGTCGTTCTGATAATAACCCGCATGGGTTTTTGATCGAACGCTGGACGACCATTGAAAATAGGGATTTAAAAATTGAAAACCGTTAAGCCATGTTATTGTCATTTAGAAAAAAGAAAATCCGGAATGCTGTGAAAGAAAATGCAGCGCAGGATAAAATAGCGAACCGTATAGTTTCTATGTGTATCCGTTTTCAGAAAAAGTGGGCTGACCTCATGCAGCATTATACAGAACGGCTTCCCCGAAAGGGTAAACTAATTATGTTTTTCCTCTTTTGCATAGTTGGAGGAAGTTTAAGTCTGTATCTGATTGCAGGTAGTATGATGCGTGGATCAGGATCTTCTTTTACAGTTACTCATTTCAAAGCACCTCCCTTTGCCGGTAAGTCAGGAGATGAAAATATCAAGGCAGATATAATTGTAACTAAAATCGAATATCAAAAAATGCAACATTTCAGATTGTATATGGATAGTCTTGCCAGAAGCCCTTCCGGTAAAAAAGTTTACGATAGTATTCTTATCCATCGTCCCGGCCTAATGGATAGTATTCTTTTTATCGAAAAAATATTTCAATCACAAAACAAAAAATAATAATTATGGAGCAAAAAACACATTCACAAAAATTTTTGCGTCAGCGGAAATTTTTTCTGGCGCTGCCATTATTAGTACTTCCGTTTATGACGCTAATGTTTTGGGCATTAGGCGGCGGGCAAGTAACTAATGCTAATGCGCTACAGACACAACAAGGATTTAATATGCAATTGCCGGGGGCTAATCTTAAAAGTGATAGGCCACTCGACAAATTAAGCTATTATGAAAAGGCCGCTTCGGACTCTTTGAAATTGCAACGGCTTACAGAAAATGATCCCTACTATAGGCAGAGCATAAATACAGACACGTCTGCATTTCGGGTAACTGATACTTCAGTGTTTGCTGTGCAGCAAGAACATAATGTAGGTGGTGGAATAAGTTCAACTTTAAAACATAGTTCTGTTGATCCTAATGAGACTAAGGTGTATCAGAAACTCGCCCAGCTTGATGCTGCATTAAACAAGGCATCTACATCAGAAGTAAATTCCGATGACAATTTTCATAAGACAAAGCCAATAAATAATACATCAGTTAATAGCGGAGATATTGACAGGCTTGAGCAAATGATGCAGACGATGAACCAAAACGATGGTGCAGATCCGGAAATGCAACAACTGAATGGTATGATGGAAAAGATACTTGACATACAGCATCCGGACAGGGTACAAGAGAAGATAAAACAAACCTCTGAGAAAAGAAGAGGGCAGGTATTTGCAGTTGCTGTAAATAAAGAGAATGCTATTTCCTTATTGGCAAATGCAGGAGCAAAAAAATACCCGAATTCTGCTACTCAAACAAACAGTTTTTACTCGCTTGATGACACAGCATCTTCGAACGAAATCCAAAACTCAATACAAGCAGTTATACATGAAACACAGACATTAGTAAATGGCTCTACCGTGAAACTAAGGTTAGTGAATGATGTTTACATCAATGGAGTTTTAATTCCAAAAGACAATTTTGTATTCGGCACAGCCGATCTTAATGGAGAAAGATTAGGGATCAGGATTAACAGCATACGCTACCGAAATTCACTATTCCCGGTTGAACTTTCTGTTTTTGATATGGATGGGATGGAAGGAATATATATTCCGGGAGCAATAACCCGTGACGTGGCAAAACAATCTGCAGACCGCGCAGCACAAAAAATAGGGCTTACAACATTAGACCCGTCAATCGGCGCTCAAGCTGCCAGTGCAGGAATTGAAGCTGCCAAAACTTTATTCAGTAAAAAGGTAAAGCTAATAAAAGTCACAGTCAAGGCAGGGTACCAGGTATTGCTGCGGGACGAAAAACAAAAGCAGAATAATTAATTCGTAAATTTTTCCTAAACAATTTAATAATCATTTTAAAATTCCTAAAAGTATGAAAAAGAAATATGCAGTAATGATAACAGGAATTGTTGCCTTACTTATAAATGTGCAGGCGTTCGCACAAATGACAATGCCGGTAGGGAAAGATTCAGTAATTGCACCTTACCGCTTAGCAGTTACTTTTTATAAAACAACCAACCTTGTCTTTCCCTATGCAATCAGAAGTGTAGACAGGGGAAGCAAAGATATTATTGCGCAAAAAGCAAACGGCGTTGAAAATGTTCTTCAGGTAAAGGCCGGCAAATTAAATTTTGACGAAACCAATCTTACCGTTATAACGGCCGATGGTAAACTATACTCTTATATTCTTAATTATGTGGAATGTCCTTCCGTTTTGAATATCCTTTTTAGCAGTAAGGAACAGCTCAATCCCTTGGTATTTTTTTCTGAAAATAGTATCAACGAAGCACGAATGCAGGCAGATGCTGAAAAGATTCTCACAGCTAAAAAAACGGTGAGAGGTACTAGCGATATCCTATCTGGTATAAACCTCAGGCTCGATGGCATTTACATTAATGGTGAGGTAATGTATTTCCGAATTAAGATCAATAACCAATCGAATATAGATTATGATATCAACCAGCTTCGCTTCTTTATCATAGATCAAAAGAAATCCAAACGTACAGCTACGCAGGAACTAGAAATCCATCCCTTGCAAAAGTACAATGATACAAGTGTGGTGGCAGGAAAATCAAAGCGGATAATTGTTTTTGCTGTTCCAAAATTCACTATTCCAAATAAAAAATATCTGGCAATACAGCTTATGGAAAAAAACGGCGGTAGAAACCTTGAATTATCGGTGCACAACAAAACCATAGTGAAAGCAAGACTTATAAACAAATAATAAAATAAATACAATTTTCAAATATTTAAAAACTTAAATCATGAATCAGAAAAATTTAGATTACCTGAGCGACCAGGTAAAGTTCACCGGCTTTGGTGAAGATCTTGCAAACGAATTGAAAGAAAAAATAGAAAAACAAACACCCGAATTTCAGATTGCCCACAAAACAAAGTTTGGTAATGATGATGTTTCATCGGTTCTGCATTTTAAAAAGTCTGACCAGACGGATATGTATTTCTTCAACCGCTATGAAGTGTCTTTAAAACCGCAACAATCAGCGAATGAAGCGGTGCAAACTTTTTATATTAATAAGGGTAACAATATTACTCTTAAAGAAGCTTTTAACTTGATGAATGGCCGGGCTGTAAATAAAGACCTCACCAACAAAGAAAATGAGGTATATAATGCCTGGGTGCAGCTTGACTTTAAACAAACCGATGCGCATGGAAATAATAAGATGAAACAATACCATAAAAATTATGGTTACGATCTTAATGCTGCATTAGCAAAACATCCTATTAAAGAGTTAGGCAATGAACAGGATAAATCAAGGTTGGAGCAATCTCTTCAAAAAGGAAATATTCAGTCTGTCACTTTCATTCAGAACGGCAATGAACAAAAGCATTTTATTGAAGCAAATCCTCAATTCAAGACGATTAATGTTTATGACAGCAGTATGCATCGCCTTAGCAATAAACAGGGACTGGATGAAAAACAGGAGCAGGGCGAACGCCAGTCGTCAAAAAAAAATGCTAAGAATGAAAGCCAGAACCAAAGTGATGCGGGTGACAGCGGTGCGATGCCAAAGGCATCGAACAAAAGAAGAAAGAAGCAAAGAAATTCTGTACACTGACACGGAATTAATCCAATAAGCAATTTAAATGGATCAGTTCAAACCATTATCGGATTTTTTTAATGCTATTGCGGGAGATCCCCGCATTAGCATTACTCATATTGGTATATATGCCGCATTACTGCAATACTGGAGTGAGCATCATTTTGAAAACCCGGTACAGGTATTCAGTTATGAGATCATGCGGATTGCAAAAATTTCGGCAAGTACAACTTATCATAAAAGCATCAGGGATCTGAACAGTTACGGATACATCCGGTACGAGCCTTCATTTAAAAGAAACAGAGGAAGTAAAGTATACTTTATTATGGATAAATAAAAAGTCAAAAGATGAATTTTAAAATATAAGGAAAGCCCTAGAGCTTTCGCTGATAATACAAAGGAGGTGCGAGATGGAAACTGAAGCAGAAAGAATATCCCCCGAAAAGGCACTTGAAATTTTAAAGAGAGACGGTATAATAGTTACTGCTGATGAAGCAAAAATTATTCTCGAATTTCTTTACCAAATGGCAGAGATCGTAGTTGATCAATACTTAAAAAAAGCAAGCTAAAAATGGCTTGCTTTTTTTGAAATGCTAATAATATTAGCTATCTTGCAATAGCATCAAAGCATTTACCAGAAAGGGTCTTAGCCCATCTTAGATAAGCTTTCGCCATCGTTTAATTAAAATTTATTGACATGAAAGTAGCAGATTTATATATCCGTGTAAGTACAGATGAACAGGCAGATAAAGGATATTCACAACGTGATCAGGAAGAACGCTTAAAGAAGTATTGTGAAATAAATTCCATTCAGCTAAGGAAAGTAATTTTCGAAGATCACTCCGCTAAGACATTTAATCGCCCTCAGTGGATAAAGCTATTGGTAGATTTACGTAAACACCGGGGACAATCTGATCTGGTCCTTTTTACGAAGTGGGATCGCTTTAGCCGTAATGCGGGTGATGCTTATCAAATGATTAGTACGCTACGCAGGCTGGGTGTTGAACCGCAGGGTGTAGAACAACCTTTAGACCTTTCCATTCCAGAAAATAAAATGATGCTTGCCTTTTATTTGGCTGCTCCTGAAGTTGAGAATGATCGAAGGGCATTGAACGTCTTTCATGGTATGCGGCGTGCCAAAAAAGAAGGTCGTTATATGGGTAATGCTCCTTTGGGGTATATCAATAAAATTACAGAAGCGGGCAAAAAATATATTGGACTAAGAGAAGATGAAGCTCCCATTTTAAAATGGGCTTTTGAGGAATTGGCATCAGGCAGGTTTAATACGGAACAGATTTGGAAATTAGCCCAAAAAAAGGGGTTGAACCGGGGCAGTAAAAATAATTTTTGGGTAGCTATACGCAATCCTTTGTATTGCGGTAAAATATTCATCCCAAAGTTCAAAGATGAGGAAAGTAGCGTTGTACAGGGACAACATGAGCCATTAATTTCGGAGGCATTATTTTACGAAGTGCAGGACGTTTTAAGTGGCCGTAAAAAAGTACAACGTGCGAAGATCATGGTAGATGATCATTTGCCATTAAGAGGCTTTTTAATATGCCCTAAATGTGGAAGGATGCTTACCGGCAGCGGGTCTAAAAGTTGTCAGAAAAAAATTTATCATTATTATCATTGCAGTTCTTCCTGTGGGGTTCGATATGGTGCCAATAAATTGAACACTACTATTGTGGACGAAATTAAAAAGTATGTACGGCCGTTGCCTGAATTACAACTTTACAAAGATGTCGTTGTTTGTGTTTTTAATGCCAAAACCAGGCTGGAACGTAATGATATTAAACAATTGAACGCTCAGCTTTACGAAGTAAACAAAAGATTGTCAAAGGCAAGGGAGCTACTTCTTACTGAAGAAATTGATGTTCAGGACTACAGAATTATTAAAGCTGAAAGTGAATCAAAGATCAATAGGTTAGAAGTTCAACTAACCGCATCCGTTATAGACACAACAAACATTGAACCCTTATGGAACAGGGCTATCAGTAATATATCTCAATTGGATATTTTATATGCAGAAGGTACCGTGACCCAAAAACGCAAGATAGTTAGTTCGATGTTCTCTGAAAAATTGACTTTTGACGGTTATCAATATCGAACTACTCGTGTCAATGAAGCTATTCGTCTTATGTGTCTGATAGACAGTAAGGTAGGAGACAAAAAAAATGGGACAGGCCTGACATTTTCAGACTTGTCCCAAGAGGTGACCCCGCAGAGACTCGAACTCTGGACCCGCTGATTAAGAGTCAGCTGCTCTACCAACTGAGCTACGAAGTCATTGATCTATAAAATGTAACGTGTTTATAGGTAGGTGATAATGCCTGATATTAATTAAACACCAAATGAGGTTCCACAGCCACAGGTTGTGCTCGCATTAGGATTATTAAAAGTAAACCCACGCGAGTTTAATCCGCCCTCCCAGTGAACTTCCATATCTACTAAATAGATGCTATGTGCAGGATTGATTATGCATGGGATGCCTTCAATTTCGAACACCTCATCTTTTTCGGTTTTAGCATCAAAATCAAGTATATAGGTCATGCCTGAGCAACCACCGCCTTTTACACCTACACGCAGAAATTTATCATTATCAAAGCCCGGTTCATTCATCAGGCGTTTAATTTCATTCACTGCTCCATTAGTAAAAGTTACCGGTGTCTTATTTATTGTTTCCATAATTATTTTTATTTTGAATACGAACTTGACATTTTAGCCGTTACTATTTCAACAAAATATTAAATCTTTTCACCTGCAAATTTACAACCCTTTGCTTAGGGATTAACTAATTTTGCCTGAAATTATCACAATGTCAACATTTGAAACCGTCGTTATTATCCTAATGGGTGTAATTCTTTTAGCTACCATTTGGATGATTACAGAATTCACGGGCCTAAAAAGAGAGATAAAAGAAAAAACGGGTATAGATCCCGAAACCTTGAAACTGAGATTGCAGGCTTATGAAAGGCTTACGCTGCTTGCTGAAAGGATATCACTCCAAAACTTATTGTCACGTACACCAAATGCCGGCCTCTCCTCACGCCAAATGCAGATATCGCTGATTGACGCTATTAAGCAGGAGTATGAGTACAACGTGAGCCAGCAGGTATATGTTTCCACAGAAGTATGGAAGGCGATCAATAACCTTAAGGAGCAAAATATTTATGTTGTAAATCAACTTGCCTCAACTCTTCCTTTCAAAGCGTCCGGTATGGATCTAAACAAGCAGATCATTGATTTTCTGATTAATAATCCCAAAGCTTCCCTTCATAATGTAGTATTGGATGCCTTAAATTTTGAAGCAAAGAAAATTATGTAATTTCTTTGCACAATATTTAAGTGCCATGCAATGAAAAAGATTTACACGGATTCGGGTATAGAAATCAAAAAACTATATACATCCGCAGATGTCCCCAATGGAGATGAGAAGGAATTAAAACCAGGAGAATTTCCATTTACAAGAGGCGTTCAGGAGGATATGTACCGCGGACGACTCTGGACTATGCGTCAGTATTCCGGTTTCAGCACTGCAGAAGAAAGTAATAGACGTTATCATTATCTTTTATCGCAGGGTGTGAGCGGTTTAAGTGTCGCTTTTGACCTTCCTACACAAATAGGATATGACAGCGATCACCCACTTTCAGAAGGCGAGGTTGGTAAAGTGGGCGTAGCCATCGATTCAATTGAAGATATCGAAGCGTTGTTCAAGGATATTAAGTTACAAGATGTCTCTACCTCCATGACGATTAATGCCACAGGTTTTATTCTGCTGGCTTTTTATGTTGCCCTTGCTAAAAAACAAGGCGCTGATCTTACTGAACTTCGGGGAACAATTCAAAATGATATTTTGAAAGAATATGCTGCAAGAGGCACCTATATTTATCCTCCCCAACCTTCCATGCGTATCATTACCGACATTTTTGAATGGTGCAGTAAGGAACTGCCTAAATTTAATACCATTTCAATATCAGGATATCACATACGCGAAGCAGGAAGCACGGCCGTGCAGGAAATTGCTTTTACACTAAGCAATGGTAAGGCATATATACAAGCTGCAAAGCAAAAGGGCCTGGACATTAATGTATTCGGGAAAAGGTTATCATTTTTCTTCAATGCACATAATAATCTTTTTGAAGAAGTGGCCAAGTTCAGGGCCGCGAGGCGAATGTGGGCAAAAATTATGAAAGATGCAGGTGCAACCGATGAAAAAGCTATGATGATGCGCTTTCATACTCAGACGGGTGGGAGCACACTTACAGCTCAGCAACCACTTAACAACATCAGCAGGGTAACGGTACAGACAATTGCCGCAGTTCTTGGAGGAACGCAGAGCCTGCACACCAATGGATACGATGAGGCTTTGAATTTGCCGACAGAGGCAGCGGCTGCAACAGCATTAAAAACGCAACAAATAGTGGCTTTCGAAAGCGGAATTGCGGATACCGCTGATCCGCTTGCAGGAAGCTATTTCATTGAAAAGTTAACCAAAGAGGTAGAAGATGAAGCCTGGAAGATAATTGAAAAAATTGATGCGATGGGCGGAAGTGTATATGCCATTGAACAAGGTTTTATACAAAACGAAATCGCAAGAAGCGCTTATGAGTATCAGCGGAACATCGAATCAAAAAAGAAAATAATTGTGGGTGTAAACGCGTTTGTAGAAGAAGAGGAGTTAAAGCCACCGAAATTCACTATTGACGATAATATTCGACAGGTTCAATCGGATAAGTTAAAGGCTTTAAAGGAAAAAAGAGACAATTCAAAAGTTGCCATGATCCTGGAAAAAATTAAATATAATGCAACGAATGATAATAATTTAATGCCTATAGTGATGGAAGCGGTCGAAAATTATTGCACATTGGGCGAGATTTCTGATGCATTAAGAGCGGTTTTTGGAGAATACAAATAAGTCCGGACAAATTATTTTATGAAATATTTTTTACCTTTTTTCTTCTCTATATTTTTTGTCAGCAGCCAGGGACAGAAATTTGCATTATTAGACAAAAGACTTGCCCAGCCTATCACTTATACTGATAAGGTCACCCAAACTGATAAATTTAATGGATTTTTTCCTGTGGAAAAAAAGTACCTTCCTGAATTTGTTAGGGCCCTCGAAGAGATTTCCAAAAAACTTACCAGTAATGCACCCATGGGTAATGCAAAGCAATACCAAATCGGATGCACAAAATTTATTGGCCACACCGTTTCGCTGCAATCAGGTGACAGATTAGATTATGTAATTACTTCGGATTGTGGTGATATGAAAATTAGCATGCACCTGAGTGATGCAAAAATCAGCAATGCTAACAACGCTTTTTATATCAACACATGGATAAAGTATATTAAAAGCACCGGAAAATAACTGCTTGTTTTTCCACTTCAATCTTAATCAAAACTTATAGTTAGAAATCGCGGAACGAACTTGTCTTATTCACTTTAATATCGCGAAGCAGAGGTGACTTCGGGCTTATGTTAATACTAAAGAAACGATACTTTCCCACAGGCGACACATTTATTGCCATTTGCCAGCAATGCATATCTCTTGAAATGGAAAGAGCTATAGTGCCCAATTCTCCCGTGGTAAGATTATAATATCCGTTTACTCCCATTTGCCATTTGGGTGTCAAGTTCAATGTGCCACCGAAGTTTGTATTCTGTGAAACACTAGTTTTAAAGCCTTGGTTCGCAACAAAAACTTTTGAAAAGCTTAATGAATAAGAGAAGTTAACTGACCACGGAATATTGAAATCGGCAAATTGCCCCGGATTATTGGTGATATAGGCCAACTCACTGTTGTAGGTATCATCCGTATATCCATCATTTCGCAACAAATCGTCACGTTGCTGATCAGTGGGAGTTTTAGAATCCGCTTTTTTATCGCCTCCTCTAAAATTGCTTGACACGGATACGTTGCCACTTACCAGCCTGCCCAACGAAAATGCATTACGCCGCCATAAGAGTTCGTTCACCCTTTGTCCTTGTGCATTTACCTGGTAGGGATCAAGCACCGCTCCGGCTGTTATATTTACTTTATCAAATAAATTACTTCGCGCCGACACAGTAATAGGGCTCAGTTGAAAAGAATCCGCGAAAAAATTATAACTCGTAGCCAGACCAAATCCATCTATCAACGATACTTTTTTTAGTGCATTTTCACCAGTATCCTTTTTATTGCGCACCTTCATAGAAAGGTTATTGTCAAGATTAAAAGTTAAGCCGCCAAACCTCCCCGGCGAGTAAGAGCTAAAGACGTTTCTTTCATAAACTGAAAACTGGCCTTTTCGGCCTGTAGTGTCAATCTGGGTGTAATAGAAGCTATTCTTACTAAAATCCGGTTTATAGCTAAAGCCAAGCGTTGGGCGAACTTCGTGACGTATCGCCTGGATCTTTGCGTCTTTATTTTTGGCGGTTATCATCCCGAATATTCTTGTCGAAATTCCTATTCCAAATGACATTTGCCTGGCTGTATAAAATCCTTTTTGGAAGGTAGTATCCAGTTTTTTTCTTGCAGTGTCCCATGTTCTGAAAACTTTTCTCTGGTACCATGTTTCATCGTAACTAACAGATGGGGCTACCTGGAAAGCTCCTATTTGTGGAAGCGAAAGGGATATGGGTAACGAATGATGTGCCCCAAATTGAAAGGTGTCTGCTATCTGCCGGAAAATGTGCCCAAGCGTATCATAAAATGAAAACAGGCTTTTCGCATTTCCGTTGTAAGCAATTCCCAGGTTTTCGTACCATTTCGGCGTACCCGCAAATTCTTTTTTTCTAAAAGGATAAATCGTTTGCACATTAAAACCAACATCAGGAAGGTTTACATTTATGATCTTTAAGTTGGTATTCTGGTTATGGTTGGCGGTTACTGTTAAGTTAAATGGTTTGTCTTTCCACGTTTTGGAATATGATATTGAGGAGGTTAACTGATTT
Source organism: Chitinophagales bacterium (assembly GCA_038251675.1). Lineage (GTDB taxonomy): Bacteria > Bacteroidota > Bacteroidia > Chitinophagales > Chitinophagaceae > Ginsengibacter. The sequence continues at coordinate 17,320 of JBBSBD010000047.1, forward strand.
TGAAAATTTTGTATTGGCCTGTCAGGTACATAGGAATTGTAGCTACTGCTGCCGGCATTTACATTGGCGCTAAATGTAACTCCCGGCCTCGCTTTGCTATCCGTAGAATGGCTCCACGCAATATGATAACTTCGATTTCGGGAATAATCCGGATCTCCTTTGAAGTTGTATTTAAACGTTTGCATATCAAAAGCAATATTACCTGTGTACCGGTATCGTTTTCTATAATGCGGGCTTAAGTTTAGCGTCCATCCCCCGTATGAATAAATACTTGTTCTTAAGGTAACATCCCAATAATCACTGAGTACTTTATAATATCCCAATCCTTCAAGCCCGAGACCCAACTGTTGATTCGTTGCAAAATTAGGAGGCAAAAATCCTGAGTGCCTTCCCTGGCTCAGTGGATAAATTCCAAACGGAAGATATATAGGTATAGGTACCCCTTCAAATTCAGGATGCACAGGGCCTGTAATCGCTACTTTGTTATTAATGAATTTTATCCGGTTACTGATAAATGCAAAATGGGGAGTGTCCAGGTCGCATGTGGTAAATCTCCCTCTTAAGGCATAAAAAACATCATTGTCTATTTTCTTTATCACCTTTCCATACACATACATTTCTCCTTGCTGGGTATAGGTGCTTTTTGTCAAACCCTTCAGGCTTTTCATATTAAATCTTATGGAGTCGCTTTGAGAAGTAAAATCGCCTTGCTTGTATGTGGGAAAAGCAATTACATTTCCGGCACTGTCTCTTTTAATGGAAGCGTTAATATCTCCGGTTGCCTGGTCAAATGCAATCACAGGGGCAGTAAGTTCATTGTCCTTATAGTTGGTAACGGCTTTTTTTCCGTAAAGGGTTACTGTTTTACCCGGCACATCAAGCACCATAGAATCTTCAGCAGAATAATCCAACACGGCTTCAATTGCATTTTTTGATAATTTATACAATAAAGTATCCGGGGTTTGGGTTAAAGAAGAGGAATCCCTGCCTGCTAAGGAATCAATTTTATTTAATGGGATTGTATCAACAACCGGAATCCTGATTTCTTTAACTGAGTCAGAATTTGAAATTTGTTTTTCCGGAATTGAAATATCCTTTTTTTCCGGAGGGAGTGTATCTGAACGTGAAGTTAAAAATCTGTAAAAGGGAATTTTTAAATGCGCTTTATCCTTACTTTGAACCGTTAGTGTAAATAGTATAGCTGCAGAAGCGAGAGCCAATATAGTTTTTAAGCTAACTTTGTTTATCATGTTCATAGCAGTAGTGAACAAAAATAGACAGATTTCAATTAAGGATTTGTGAAGATTACTGAATATCAATTTCGTACCAATTAATAAATTTTTAAGTTACATGGTTAAACTCAGGAGAACATTTTCTTTTTTATCAATCCTTAACACTGTTTTTATTTTCTTAACTGCATTTATGATAGTGCCCGTAAATACGAATGCGCAGGGCAAAAAAATCAGAACCATAATTGTGGATGCGGGACATGGAGGTAGTGATGCTGGAGCACGTGGCGAATATGAAGGCACACTTGGTTCATTGGAAAAAAACATTACACTAGCTATCTCAAAAAAACTGGTGCAAACTTTAAAAGAGCAAATGCCCGGTGTGGAAATCATTCCTACCAGGACCACCGATGTTTATCAACCCGTTCACGAGAAAGCCCAGATTGCAAATGATAATCACGGAGATCTTTTCGTGTGCATCCATGCAGATGCTGTTGATTTGAGAACTGGCTCACGGATTCTCGGTTACAAGAAGCAGACTTATAACACTGTTAAATACATTGGTAAAGGTAAGAAGCGAAAAAAAATCGTTACACCACATACACGTACTGTCGCTATAAAGCAATATTATAAAATCCCTACTGATAGAAAAGGAACCAGCACGTGGATCTTTGCTGCACATAAAACCAATGACAAAATAAAGGCGATGGAAAAGAGCGACCTTATTTTTACCACAGAAGAGAACGATAGCACACTGGATATAAACGACGATAGCCCGGAGTGGAAAGCAAAAGCGTTATTGTATACTCAAAATTATTTTAAAAAGAGTTACAAACTCGCATCAGTGATCCAGGAAGATATTGCAGAAATGGGACGGCAGGATTTGGGTGTACACCAGCGGCAAAAGGGAATATGGGTGCTTCAGGCGACTTCAATGCCGGCAGTTCTGATTGAAACCGGTTTCATAGCTAATTATGATGACGAAAGATACCTTAATAGTGAAAAAGGCCAGCAGGAAATTGCAGAATCTATTACCCGTGCTCTCATAAAATACAAAGCAATTGTAGAGGGCAACACCGAAGTGAATGCGGGCACTGAAATTACGCAGTCCAAATAATAGATCACTTTTTCAATTCCTGCGAAGCTGGTTATCCTTAATTGCCATTTTTCATATAGCTATATTGATATTGAGTTCTCTATGCCAATAAAGATTTTCCTATTTTCGTGATCGCAACTTATCAATTAAAAAGAAAGGTGCTGCATTCATCAAACATAAAAAATGAAAATTAGTAACGAAACGAAAATAGGATTACTGGCAATTTTGGGTGTTGTACTATTGTTTTTCGGTTTTAATTATCTAAAAGGTAAGAGCCTTTTTAAGAAAGAAACACATATTTACGCAGTCTATCAAAACGTGCAGGGCCTTGCGAAATCCAATTCTGTAATCATTAACGGGTTGCAGGTTGGAAGTATAGCCAATCTTGACGGCGGTAAAGATATGAGGGAAATAGTAGTTACCGTTAATCTTACAAAAAACGTAAATATTCCCACCAATTCTCTTGCTGTCATTAATCCGAATCTTCTAGGCAACCCGGTACTTGAAATTCAATTAGGAAATTCATCCGATTATCTGAAGTCGGGCGACACATTAATTACTTCGCTAAGTGGTGGTGCCTTTGACGAGGCGTTGAAATTGATCAACCCGGTTTTATACGAAGTGCGCAATGCTGTAAAATCTTTGGACTCGGTTTTGCAGATCGTTACAGGTGTGTTTGACCCCAATACTAAAAATAATTTGAGGGGGATCGTAGAAAATTTGAATAAAACGACCGCATCATTTTCCATATCAGCTTCCTCACTACAGCAGTTGTTGAATAACCAAACCGGTGCACTCGCACATACTCTCGATAATGTAAATGCTTTCACAGCCAACTTAAATTCTAATAACGACAAGCTCAATGATATTCTTGGGAACGCACAAAAAGCGTCAGCAAAATTTGCCGAAATAGATTTAAAGCAAACCCTCGACACGTTGAATGCCGCAGTTGAGAATTTCAAAAAAGGTTCAGAAAAAATAAACAGTAAAGATGGGTCACTTGGCTTACTTCTTAATGATAAAAAGTTATATGAAAATCTTGAATCAACTACAAATAAAATAAATATTCTTCTGGACGATATAAGGGTTCATCCCAAGCGCTACGTAAACATTTCCGTTTTCGGCAAAAAAGATAAAGGCGATTACATAACGGCTCCTTTAATAGATGATACACTTAAAGTGGTTAACTAACTTGGATGCTCACACGATTTAAAATTCTATGCCTTTTCGTTTTAATAAGCATTGGTTTCAATTCGTTGGCGCAGGTAGCGCCTCCTCCAAACGTTGCTGATACAATAAGGGAATTTGAAATAATAAAAGGGCCAAGCATGCGTACGGTACGTTTGGATTCCCTTACTACTTTGCAAACAATTGCCGGCGGAGCAATTATAAAGCAAGAAACAACCATCTTTTCAAGCGACAGTGCTGTCATAAATCCTACAACACATATTGTAGAAGCATTTGGAAATGTTCACATCAACCAGGCAGATAGTATTCAAACCTACGGTGATTATCTAAAATACATTGGAACTGAAAAAACCGCCTACCTAAAAAGAAACGTAAAACTTACAGATAAAAAAGGAACATTATACACGCAGGATCTCGATTATAATCTCAATACAGGCATCGGGAACTACCACGATGGCGGCAAAGTTATTGACAGGGATAATATCATTACAAGCAGTGAAGGCACATACTATGCGGATACCAAAGATGTCTATTTTAGAAAAAATGTAGATGTGATTGGTCCAAAGAATCGAATAAAAGCCGATTCACTTATCTACAATATGCAAACGGAAGTAGTGACTTTTACCGGCAGCACCAGTATTAAAAATAAGGAAGTAGATATCGTTACTACCCAGGGAACTTACGACCTCAAGACTAGCAATGCTTTTTTTTCAAGCCGTACTTCTGTGAAGGATAGCAGCGGCCGGATTTATGTAGCAAACACTATGGCGCTTGAAGATAAATCGGGTAACGCACAGCTTGAAGGCAACGCTATTGTAAGAGACTCGGCAAATGGATTTATTGTAACCGGCAACCAAATATTTTTGGATAAAAAAAATAACTCATTCCTTGCTACCAGGAAACCTGTAATGATTATTAAGCAAAAAGAGGATAGTACCTATATTGCGGCTGACACGCTTTTCTCGGGCTTATCCGCATTTGTAAATAGCAATGAAATGGTATTGCAAAAAGATAGTGTTGTAAAAGATAGCGTTGAAAGTATCGCAGCCAGGGACAGTAATAATATCCTTTCACCAAAGGATAGTGTTTTAAATTTTAAGCGGGGAAAGATTAGTGACTCTGCCCGCAATGTTATTCATATAATTGATTCATTGAAATCTCATAGAGCAGAGGTTGCAAAAAATCCTGGCTTAAACCCGCCCGAAAGCCTGCCGGTAATTGATAGTTCTAAAATGGTTTCTCCTCCGGTTAATTTATTCACTCCCGATTCTTCTGTCGTGGATTCATCCCATAATGTTTCAACATTTAATATAAGCGACAGCATAAAGGTTGGCGATAAAATATTAAAAGACACAGTAGATAAAGCCGACTCTGCTGTTCGATACTTCCTGGCGTTTCATCATGTAAAAATATTTAATGATTCACTTCAAAGTATTTGTGATAGTCTTTTCTTTTCAGCCAAAGACTCCGTTTTCAGATTATTTTATGATCCCGTTATTTGGAGCGGAAGAAGCCAAATAACGGGTGATACTATTTTTCTCTACACAAAAAATAAGAAAGCCGAGAGGTTATATGTGTTTGAGAAAGGAATGATTGTAAACAAAACAACCCAGGGCTTTTACAACCAGATGGCCGGTAAAACAATCAACGGCTATTTTGTAGACGGCAAAATTGATTACATGCGTGTGAAAGGGTCGCAGGCAGAAAGTATATATTATGCGCTTGATGATGATAGCTCATATATTGGAATGAACCGCGCTACCGGCGACGTCATTGATCTTTACTTCAAAAATGATGATCTCATAAAGGTTCTTTTTGTAAATGATGTAAAAGGAAAAATGTACCCTATGAGAGAAATCCCACAGGAAGAATCCAGGCTAAAAGATTTTATTTGGCTCGATGATAAGCGGCCTAAAAACAGGCTTGAGCTTTTTGAATAATTACTTACCTGAGATCACTAATTTTTTTCTTCCCGCGAAGCATTAGCAATTTTTAAATCGGGAAAAATGGCAACGATCATAATCAAAACTGAACTTATTATTAACAGGTAAAGCCCTGCTCTCTTTTCGGGGCAATAAGTATTGTAGCAGGAAGTAAACAGGATAAAGGTCTTTATGAGGTACCCGATATTGAGCGCTGATAAAAATAAATGTACCCGCTTAGCCCATATCTTGTTAAGGTAGATTAGTGCCATGGATGCTACCGCAAAAAAAACAAAAAACTTTCCAGGCTTGCCATAATTATTTCCTTCGGAGAAAAAGCCATTAAATGTTTTATTAAGATCTGCGTAATAGGCCCATGGCATAATGCAGCTCACAAGTAATAAAGCACATGCCAGTAAGCCAATTACTTTGTAGTATTTCATAGTTTAGAATTTTATTATCAACCCGGTAACAATTGCAATTCCTATACTTAGCAAGGTGCCGATTACTAAATATTCGGTTTTGATTTCCTGCCGGTCTTTTTCATTAAATCTTATTATGCCTTTTGCTGCAATCAACAAACCTATTGCGGAGTATTGGCCTTGCGTAACGAAGATGAGGATTATGAGCCGTTCTGCAATACCAATCCATTTGCCTGCATTGGCCAGGTTTTGAGAATCAGGAATTTGGTCTCTCCAGTTTTTGGTCAACTGCCCTATTAAAATTCCCGATGGTGTTGTAAGAAAAACACATCCAGTAAATGCAAGCCAGAAATGGGAGTTGCTGTTTAGCATTGCCCATGTGTGTTGTACATTTTCCCAGTGTATAAATGTAAAATACCAGCAACCGGTGATTACGATAATATGAAATAGCTGGTCAACTAAAAAATAAATGCTGTTCTGCTTTTGATAAGATTTCCATCCGTCAATAATGGTGTGTGTAATAAAAATTATTAATGCTACGATCCAGTATTTCCATCCAATTAGTATCCACGCGACCATTGCAGTGATAAACCCATGCAAGTACAATTTACCTGAGGCGAAATGATTTTTATTCCGGCTTACTATCCAACTCCAGGGTTGCAAAACAAAATCTGTAAGGAGATGTGCCAATATTAATTTTATGAACCATATAGATGCAATGAACATTCTTAGTAATTAATAGCTGATAGTTTTATTATTTAGCCCTGTTGTTTAATGGAAGCCTTTTTGATATTTTATCCCATGGCTTTAGCCAATAATTCGTATTGATTTAAAATTTTTTCTATTTCGGTCCAGCGCCCTGAATTTGCATGCTGGCTAATTGTGCTCTTTGATTTTTTTAATCTCTTTACTACGTCCTGTTGCAATCCGCCTTTCAATAACTCAAAAATTACTTTGGCCTGCTTTGATGTCATTCTGCTGTAGATCGAGTTAATATAATCTGAAATTACCTGCAAACTAATATTGGCCAATGGTTTCTCAGCAGAGATCACCAGCCTTGAACCTGATTTTTCTAATTCATCAAATGCGCGGCCCGATAAAATAAATGCTTCTCCTTTTGCCGAGCCGAGTGTTTTGATACGCTCGTCCACATCACCCAGGCCAATACTCACCTTTACATCCGCCTCGTTGTCAGTAATTCCTATAGCACCTGTTCTGCAAAGTAATGCAATACGAAGTGAACTGCCGGGCTCTTTTATGAGTACCTGGAAACTGTCCCCGCGGTAGAATTCATACTTATATGGTTTCAGTATTTGCTCTAATAATTTTACAAGAGCCTTTCCTTTTGCCGAAGAAAGCCGGGTTGAGTTTACGATATCTCCTGTAAGAACTGCCTGCATAAATTTAATTTGTAAACATACGAATTCTAAGCTTATTCGTATAATTATACGAACTGGTATTGGTTCGTGTTAATGTACGAATTTAGATTTAGTTCGTATAAATATACGAATTATAATAAAGTTCGTATTATTATACGGAATATTCATAAGTTCGCATAACGATTGTTTTTTTAAAACAGGTGGTAAGGATATGTATGAAAATATTTTTTCTCCCTGCTTTAAAGGAAGCCCGCTTCGGGAAATTAAGTTTGAAGGTGGGTTAAAGAGATTTAGGTTTTAGAGATACCTCTTAATATGATACGGTAGCTATCTCATCAATAGAAAATGCGAATTGCTTATAAAAAATCTTTAAAACAATTTCAATTAAGATTAGTATTTTAAACTTTCATTTAAAACAATAATTATGGACCAGTCAGCTATTATAATTAAAGACACAAGTGCAAATCCAGCTCCACTTGGGCTTCTCGCGTTTGGGCTCACTACTGTGTTACTCAATCTCCACAATGCAGGATTTTTTGAAATGAACTCAATGATACTCGCCATGGGAATTTTTTATGGGGGGCTGGCACAGATTGTCGCAGGAATTATGGAGGTAAAAAAGAATAACACCTTTGGGTTCACTGCATTTGTTTCTTATGGTTTTTTCTGGCTTACATTGGTAGGCCTCATTGTAATGCCGAAATTAGGGTGGACGGTTGCCGCTTCAGAAGGCGCCATGATCGCATATCTTATTATGTGGGGAATATTCACAGGCCTGCTTTTTTTTGGAACGCTTCGTATAAGTAAAGCTTTGCAATTTGTGTTCGCGACTTTAACGATTTTATTTTTTTTATTAGCACTTGGTGATGCAACGGGTAATGCGGCTATAAAAACTTTTACAGGTTATGAAGGCATTGTATGTGGTGGCTCCGCAATCTATACCGGCGTGGGAGCATTGCTAAATGAAATGTATGGCAGGCAGGTATTACCACTTGGACTCGTAGTTAAAAAGGTATAAGAGGGGCCTTGTGTAAATTGAGTTAAAGCAAAAAAATATCTTACCACGAAGCCTGATACAAAATGAATATGGGTTATAGGCTTCCCGCAGGAATGTGCTTCCAGTGTTAATAAATTTTAACTCTTGGATGATATCTATTAATCAGAGTTAAGTGTACATTTAGTTTATGGAAAATGAATACCAGGTATTGCAAACAATTTTTGATATAGTGAAGTATGATACTCATCCCGAAACCTACTTGTGTAGTCCACGGGAAATAATACTCAGGCAGTCGCTGGATTGGGATACTATTCAACATTACCTGCAATTGTTGGTAAACCAGGAATTGATTGTTATTAAGCAACTTGATAAAATTGCAATTTGCATAACACTTAAGGGCATTGAAAAGGCAAAATCTTTGCTACAGGCAAATCCGCCGATATTTAGTTTCTCAATAAATCTTGCCTCGTAAGAAGACGAATTATTAGCGTAATAAATCTTTTGCAGCTATAATTATATTCATGTAAGAGGCAAAATAATATTTTCCATTCTATTTATAATCTCCCGCAACTTCAGCAAACTATTTACTGTGGTTAAAAGGATGATTAGACTAATTTCAGATATAACCAAATGCCAATCTTGTAATTTCGAATTACCTTCTTAATTTTAAATATCTCAACTTTCTCCGTTACCCTGGAAAATAAAGCGCTTCATCAACACTAAATTGAAAAATAATCTAAGCCGAAACAATTTTACGGATTTTGAGTTCGAATGATATCGTGCGAAACAATCCTGCAGACATTTTCATTTATAAAAAATATCTTTTAAATAAAAAAAATTACTATGTCACTTTGGGGTCCTCTACAACAGCGATACGAAACCACTCAGCCGCGAAAAATTTTAGCTCTCGATGGCGGAGGTATCCGCGGTGTTTTAACATTGGAGATTTTAGCGGAAATGGAAAAGCAGTTGCGACAAAAATTGAAGAAGGGCGATGATTTCGTACTGGGAGACTATTTTGATTATATAGGTGGAACCAGTACCGGCGCTATTATTGCCGCAGGGCTATCAATAGGAATGTCGGTAAGCCAGTTGCTTGAGTTTTATATAAAAAAGGGTAAGGACATGTTTGATAAAAATTTTATTTTAAAAAGATGGAAAGCTTTATATGAGTCAGGCCCTTTGCTTGAAATGTTGAAAGAAACGTTTGGAGAAGATACAGACCTGATGGTGCGAAAAGGCAAATACAAATCTTTACTGCTTGTAGTAACGATGAATAGGAGTACCGACTCCCCCTGGCCTATAAGCAATAATCCCTTAGCCAAATTTAATGATGAGTCTTTACCGGATTGCAATTCAAGAATTAAGCTTTTTCAATTGGTAAGAGCCAGCACAGCGGCGCCGGTTTATTTTCCCCCGGAAACTTTGCAATGGGATCCTAACGATCCTGAAAAAACTTTTGTATTTGTTGACGGTGGAGTGACCCCATACAATAACCCTTCATTTTTAATGTATAGAATGGCAACGCAATCAGCTTACAATCTTAACTGGGCAACCGGTGAAGATAAGTTGTTAATTATATCAGTGGGAACGGGCTCAGCACCAAGTGCAGGCGCCTATAATAATTTATTGGATGCTGCAAAAGGGCTACCAAATAATCTCATGTATGCGATGCAGGTAGACCAGGATATCAATTGCAGAACCGTCGGCAGATGTACTTACGGGGCTAACATTGACCTTGAATTAAAGTACATGGTACCCATGGACGAAAAAGGAAACCTGTTTCCCCTGGCGAGTGATACAAAACGACATTTTCTGTATGCAAGATACAATGCAGACTTAAGCAGGAAAGGTTTGAATGAAATGGGATTGGGCAATATTGATTCCGACCATGTGCGTGAAATGGATTCTGTTCTTTATATAGACCAGTTACGACAAGTGGGGAGCAAAGCAGCAGAGCAAATTTCAATGGAACATTTTGGATCGTTTGTGTAAAATGTAAACTTTGGTTAATCAAAAAATATCGCAGTTTAAAAAAAATAGGTTACAAGCCGGTTACAGATGTTTCATAAAGCTTAATATATGGTAGCAGTTCTCGCGGGTAGAAGAATAGACGCAGCTGATGTTGCTACACCACGATTTCCGTTTCAAAATGTTGAAATGGTAAAAGAAAAATTAAAGCGGTTTTTTATTGCAAGAGGTATTCACTACCTGGTTTGTTCAGCGGCCTGCGGCTCCGATTTAATTGCATTGGAGGTAGCAGGAGAATTAAATATTACTGCAAAAATGATCCTGCCTTTTGACATGGAAACATTTAGGTTTTCATCGGTTACCGACCGGCAAGGGGATTGGGGTCAATTGTTTGATATGATATATGAAAGGCTGAACGCACAATCAAATGTGATAATATTAAATTATTCTGAAGATGATACGGATGCTTATGTAAAAACAAATTTTGATATTTTGGATACTGCCGATTCAATTTTTGATAACCCCGATATTAACAAGGATGAAGGAAAAATTGCTGTTATCGTTTGGGAGGGAGCTCCAAAAGATTCCGATGATACCACGGACCATTTTAAAAAAGAAGCAATGAAGAGAAATTATGTGATTGGGGAAATAAATTGCTTACGTTAATAAAAAAATAGTCAAATGGCAAACGAACCAACATGCTTCGTAGTAATGGGATTCGGAAAGAAAACTGATTTCGAAACAGGAAGAACTTTGGATCTTGATAAATCGTATGAGAATATGATCAAGCCCGCAGTAGAAGATGCAGGCCTTACATGTATAAGAGCAGATGAAATAGTTCATTCAGGTGAGATCGATCTTCCTATGTATGAGCAATTGCTTAATGCTGATGTAGTGGTAGCAGATTTATCTACGTCGAACAGAAATGCATTTTATGAATTGGGCGTGCGCCATGCATTGCGGCCATATACAACAGTGGTTATATGTGAAGATGGAATGAAGTCCCAGGCGTTTGATGTAAATCATATTCTTGTTCGTCAATATCATCACCTTGGAGAAGACATAGGGTCCAGTGAAGCCAGGAGATTTAGTAAACTCCTTACGAGCGCTATCGTTGACATATTAAATAAAAGCCCGAGGGAAAAAGACAGCCCGGTTTACACATTTCTGAATCGCCTGAGAGCTCCTGAAATAGCTGCAGCCATTGAAGAAGCTGCCAACGATGGCGCTAGTAGTCCTCCTGTAAAAAGCCAGGAAAGTAGAAATATTACTGCTGAAAAAACGCCTACTCATAGTCAATTGATGAAGGAAGCGGAAGACGCACGAAAAGCGGGGGACTGGGCTACCGCGAAAATATTTTTATCTACAATCCGCAAAAATTTAAAAGCAGATAATCCCGATAAGGAGGATTCTTACATTTTACAGCGGCTGGCATTAGCGACTTACAAGGCTAAAATTCCTGATGAACTAACTTCGCTAAAATCAGCAAGGGATCTGTTAGAACTGTTAAACCCTAATGATTCTAATGATCCGGAAACATTGGGATTGTGGGGGTCCATACATAAAAAGCTTTGTGAAATGAGTAACGATCCTGACTCGCTTGATAAGGCTATCAATGCGTATGAGCGTGGATTTTATATTCGCAGAGATCATTACAATGGCATTAACTATGCCTATCTTTTAAACCTTCGTGCATCACTAACGAAGGACAGCGCTGAGGCAATTACAGATTTTATATTGGCAAAAAGAGCGAGGTTGGAAGTGATCGGCATCTGCGAGAAATGGATGACAGAAAACCCTCTCGTTGCCGGAAAAGATGGAGTGCCTGATGTTATTCGGGTATATTGGGCAAGCCGTTATTGGGTGCAGGTAAGTTTGGCAGAAGCATATTTAGGATCAGGGAATGAAGCAAAAGCAAGGGAGCTTTTAGATGATGCTTATTCTAAGGTAACTGAAAGCTGGATGAAGGAATCTACTGAATCACAAATTGAAAAATTAAGGAAATTATTAAGCGCTTCTCCATTGCAATATATAAAGGAAAAGAGCGCTTAATTTTTGTATAATATTTTTATTGTAAAATGAACAACGCTTTCGCTTCATAGTTATTAAGTAAACTTTATTTAAATTTAGGGTAACTAATATTCCAACCATCGGCATCATTGAACATTTGAAGATTTAAATTCCATTATCCTTTTATTATTTTTTCAAATGAATTAAATGGCTTCTTCTATTAAAATATTTTTATCATCCACCAAAAGAGATCTTGAAAAAGAGAGAAAATCTCTTATAGATTTATTGCAAACGGCAGACTATGAAGTGTGCTGTATGGAATGGTTTGGAGCATTTACCAGGCATCCCAAAGATGAAGTAGAAGATTATGTAAAGCAGTGTCCCATCTATATTTTATTGATTGGAGAGTCTTATGGCTCCATTCCTGAAAAGGATGATGTATTACTTGGTAAATCTTTTACGGAATTTGAATACGATGCCGCCTGCCAAAAGAAAGACATGGTAGTTCTTTGCTTTAAAAAAGATATCGAGCCAACTGACGAAAGACTAAAAAATTTTATAGAAAGCGTAGGAAAATCCCGTGGAGTTGCTTTATTTAAAAATGCGGACGACCTTCCGGGGATCGTATTGGCTTCTTTACGCAGGGAATTAAATAAGCCCGAGTACATTAAATTATTTCAACAAGAGCCCGTTGCAATTCAACCTCCGGCAACTGAAGTAAAACCTTTGTCCGGGGATTTAAAATATTTCTGTAACCGCTACAACCAGGCAGATGCATTTGATAATTCATTTTACATATCAGATTATCAAAACCCCATTCATTTATTTTTATTGCCGGGGCATAAAGAAGATAACCACACTTCTTTTGTAAACCGCTACGAGTGCCAGTTTCGTTACGAAGGTAAGCAGGTGGTAGAGGTGACCGTTATTACAAAATATTTTCCGCTCCAAAGTGAAGTGCAACTATTATTGCGCATTAAGAATGAAATAAGAAGCCAGTTGATACAGGCGCTCACCTTACCGCTACGCCAGATACAGGCTTCA
>JBBSBD010000048.1:0-30293 GCA_038251675.1 Chitinophagales bacterium
CCACAAGGATCAACCCTGTTTTGCATGAGTGGTTAAATTAGGATATCAAGTTACGACAAACACAACCGCGGAGAACATGGGAGGCAGAGGTTTTGCGGAGAAAAATATAATGTTTCGATACAGTTATTAACAAATGAAAAAAGTAATTTGAAAAAAAAATTGTTTCTTTTTCTAATATGATGGCGCCATGAATTTTCCCCACAACTTACCTAATATTATGAAAACTCCGCCGCATACTAAATTTTATGAACATTATTCCATTTTGCCCCATTGAATTATTAACTTTAAGGAAGCCCCCTGTTTATTAATTAATCTTAAATGAGTTACAATGAAAAAGTTGCTCCCGGTATTTTGCGTGTTTGGTCTATTGCTTTTTTATACGCCTTCCCAAGCTCAATTTCTTAAAAAACTAAAACAGAAAGTGCAACAAACCACCAATAAGGTAATTGATAAAAAAGTTGATAACGCAGTTGATAACGCAGTTGGTATTGATGATAATTCTTCTTCAGGCTCTGGTTCATCGTCTTCAGGAAAACCGACAAATAAAGGTGGAGCAGGCCTTAAAAATACACCTCCTCCTGATGTGAAACAGCAAATGACCGAAGCTGAAACAGCATATCAGCAAAATAAATATAACGATGCCCGCTACTCCATTCAGCAGGCTTTAATAGGTGTAGAGATACAACTGGGCCGTGAGCTGTTACATTCATTGCCGGCCACAGTAGATGGATTGCCAAAAGATACCACGCAGGATAAAGTGGTGAGCACCCAATGGGGCTGGAGCAATATGACCATTCAACGGGTGTACTCTGATGGGAAAGACAAACAAATTACAGTGAATATAGGTAATAGTGGATTGTATGCAGGGCTGGTTAATATGTATTTCAACAGTGCTTATGTGCAGGCTGATGCCAGCCAGCAAAATGTGAAGCAGGTGAAGGTAAAAGGTTACAAAGCCATTATACAATACGATGACAGCAAGGGCTATACACTTATCGCGCAACTGGGCCAGAGTTCCATGATAGCCTGGGAATGCATAAACTTTGCTGATGAAAACGAAGTTATGATTGCCGCCAGCCAGTTTGATATCGATGGAATTAAGAAAACACTTGGCGAACAATAATCTTAACCTGATAACTTTCTTATTATGAAAAAGTTCATTTTATTTTTTATCGTTATTTTTTTGGGCGGCATAACAAGTGCGCAGGATTTCAAAAACCAGGTGGCCGCTGCCCGTACTGCTTACACCGCCGGTAAACTGGACGATGCACACTTTTCATTGCAGCAGGCTTTGCAGGAGCTCGATATGATCATTGGTAAAGAAGTATTAAAACTCTTACCTGAAAACATGGACGCTCTTAAAGTAAATCCGAAAGACGATAATGTTACTTCCAATATTGGATTTGTAGGGGCAACTATCCATAGGAGTTATGGGGCTGCTGAGAAAAAAGCAGACCTGCAGATCATCAGCAATTCCCCTTTGATCGCGTCGCTCAATACCCTTCTTAATATGCCCATACTGGGAGGAATGATGCGTGATGAAAATTCTAAAACAATAAAGGTGCAGGGTTATAAAGCAAGAATGGAGCGGAGCGACGCAGGTGATGGCAAATTCAATTATAAGCTGGATATACCGTTCAGCAGTGCGCTCCTGACATTCAGTGTGGATAATAGTTCAGAGTCGGAGATTACATCAATGGCATCAAAAATTCCACTAAAGGAAATTGCACAGTTGATTCAGTAATGTGGCAATCTTCTTGGTTGTACGTAATCGTTTTGCAAGCACAATCAATTAGTTTATAACTTCTGATTTTTTCACCGCAGAGAACATGAGAAGCAGAGGTTCCGCAGAGGGAAGAAAAAAATCTCTACGTAAACTCCATTTCCTCCCTTCTCTGCGGTAAAAAGAAACTTACCCCTCCTTTTCCAACTTCCCTTTCAATATTTCCAGTTCTCGTTTCCTGTTTTTATAAATACCATGCTCCCATCTTGCCGCATAATTAGTTAATACAAAAAAGAGCAATATGGCAACCACTATCCAAAAGGATTTTCCGCTTTGCCAAAGGCCAAGAAGGGTAAACAAACCTATTGGCAGAATGCTCCAACGGCCAAGAAGCGAAAGGCGTACCTGGTAAGTCGCCACCGAAATGGCATAGTTAAGGTCGCCATGCATGGACCGGTCAAACTGTTTGTCTTTCTTTAACCTGCGGACCCTGCTGAACAGTAAATACCAGGAAACACCCAGCATCCACGCGGCCAGCAGGTACATAAATATATTGCCGGTGTGGCCGGATAAATTTGTTTGCAGCACAAAATACCCGGCTCCCATATTTACGATGATCATCAGCAATTCACTCACATTGGTAATATGGTATGCCTGCTTTTTTTTCGACAGTATGCGGTTGTGCAAAGCCTGTGCATCTATGGCGTAGAGGAATTCATTTTTCTGTGAATCCCATACTTGTTTTAGTTCATCAAATTCCATGGTGATTGTATTTTTTTGATTTTGAAATAAGTTGCTTTTTTATGCGGTTGATCTTCACGCCTACATTCGATTCGGAAATGCCCAATATATCTGCCATCTCTTTGTAGCTGAAATTATCCAGCATCATTAAGGTAAGAGAGCGATCAATTTCATCGAGTTTGTAAATTTCTTCATAGAGCCATGCCAGCCGGTCATCCATCGGCATCTTGCTTTCGTGCAGCACCTGTTCTACATTCTCCAGTGTTTCGGGTTGTGGATGTTTGCGTTCTTTTCTTACCCATTTAATAGCGGTGTTTAGTGCTATGCGATATAGCCACGTAGTAGCTAAAGACTCCTTCCTGAAGTTGGGAATAGAATGCCATACCTGTATGGTGATCTCCTGGAAAAGATCATCCTGGTCGGCAGTTGTAAATGCGTAAGCCCTTACCACTTTAAAAATGAGCGCTTTGTACTGATCAAGCCAGGTTTCAAAAATATGCTGTTGTTCTGTTTCCCTCACGATGCTGCTTGTTTACCCTGTTAGTACCATTAAAGTATTGGATTCTTACAAAGAGCGGGGAAATAATTAGAAAAAGTCTTTTGGTGATTTGATGGCTGTACCTGGTTTCTGCTATGGGATTCTTATTGGGGGAAGGCGATGAAACCCCGATTGGATCACTAATTTATGCTGCAAGCGAAACTCCGATTAATTTCCCTATCCCAAATGTAATGGCTGCTGCAATAAGGCCAAACAATACCTGCCGGAATCCTGAGTACCAAATACTTTTTCCAGTAAATAGTGTTATGGCGGATCCGATTAAAAATAATCCCATGGCACTGGCTGCAACACTTATTAAAATGGCAGTAACGCCTGTAGTAAACATAAAAGGAATCACAGGTATTACAGCGCCTATACCAAATAATATGAATGAATAAATTGCGGCTTCCATGGCAGAGCCTTTTAGTTCTTCCGGATTAATTCCCAATTCTTCCCTTACCAATATTTCGTGTGCTTCAGTTTTATTATTCATGATGCCTGCCGCCATTTCATGAGCCTGTTCTTCAGGTATTCCTTTTGCCATATATATCAGTGCTAATTCTTTTTCTTCCCCTTCAGGATTGGTCTCTAATTCATCCATTTCCAGTTGCATTTGGTTTTCATATAATTCCTGCGAACTTTTAACCGATATCCATTCACCCAAAGCCATCGATAAGGCCCCGGCTAATAAACCGGCAACACCCGCCAACAATACGCCACTCCCACCTTCTGTTGCACCCGCGATGCCCATAACCAAACTGAAATTGGAAACCAAACCATCATTACCTCCTAACACGGCTGCCCGTAATGCATTGCCGCCAACAGAACGATGCCTGCTTTCAAATTTAGCCACATTGCCGCCCGTAACTTTGGATTCACCTTCCAGCAGGGAACGTAAAATAGTTACATGATTTGTTTCAGCACCGTTAATAGGCAGTTTATTTTTATTTTTCGCATTGATAACGGCATTGGATATGCTTTTTTCGGTGTCCATTAAAACGCCTAACACATAATTGTATCCAAATATTTTACCAATGGTATTGAGTATTTTGGCTCTAAAAGACGGTGGTGGCAACGCAGGCTCTTTTTGAATTTTTTGCTTCTGCAAAAATGCTTCTGCATGGCTTTTTTCAATAGCGCTCATCTGGCGAAAGACATTGGCAACGGTCTCGTCTGTTTCATTCTCAGCCAGCTTTTTGTATAAATAACCGGCATCCACTTCGGTTTGAATATTCTTATTCATTTGGTTAAGTAGTTATAATGATAAAGTTAGTTATTTGCAATGCCTGATACGATAATACTTACTACAAAGAAAACCTCTGTGCACCGCATTAAGCTTAGCACAGAGGTAAACCAAACCTAGAGTTTTATAGGGAAGTGATTTTTATAAACCGGTCAGATTTCGTCATTGAAATTCCGCAACGTGCCGGAGCTATAGTTTCATACGTATTACCGCAGGTAGAACAAACATAGAAAACTGCAGGTAAAGTATTTGCTGTATTATTCTGCAAAGCTGCCAGAGCCGTTTCATACATTACCTTATGTTTTTTTTCTGTTTTGTATGCGTAGTTGAGGCTGATTAATGCCAGTTGATCGCCCGCCTGGTTAGCAACGGTGAGAAATTCCGGATACATAGTTGTTGCCTCATAAGTTTCACCTTTAATAGCGTCTTCCAGGTTTTCCTTAGTGGAACTTACTGTGTATTCAGGGGTTATTGCCGGAACGGAGTTGCCGGACTCCTGCAAAACAGCTTTGTGATTATTGGCATGTATATTTTCTGCAGTGGAAGCTGCTTTAAAAAGCAATGCAATCTGGTGAAATCCTTCCAGCTCTGCTTTTTTAGAATAGGCTGCATATTTAGCGCTGGCTGTTGTTTCGCCTTTAAAAGCTGCCTGCAGATTTTCGATTGTTTTAGATTTTGCCTCCGTACTCGTTGTCATGCTTACCTGCTTTGCGATAGTTTTATTTTCCACATTTTCTTTTTGATTTGCTATCTCGGTATTTGTTGCTGAAGGCGATTTCATAGAAGTGTCGGCATCGTTACTTGCGCAAGACGCAAAAAACAAACTGCCTGCCGATATTAATGCTACGGGGATTATTAATGACTTTTTCATTGTTATTTTTTTAATTGTTTTTGAGTAAATGATAGGGCAAAGCTATACCCGCAACCATTCGGGGTTTCTTTGTGCTTGCTTAAGATCGGCTTAAGATTTAGCGGAAAATTGTAAAAGGAATGTAGTGTTACCACTGTGGCTTTGCACAGTAATATTAAGGCGCTGTAAATCGGATAATTGTTTAACGATCGCCAAACCTAATCCGCTTCCGGGTATTTGGGAACTTCGCGAATCATCGGTACGGTAAAAACGGTTGAATAGAAAAGGTATTTGTTCTCCAGGTATTCCGGGACCAGCATTGGAGATAGAGAATATTTTGTTGCTTCCGTCCCAGTCGCAGGATATATTTCCATTTATTGCACCATATTTTATTGCATTGCTAAAAAGGTTATCCATAATAATAGCCAATAAAAAACTATCTGCGTATACGATACAGTTTTCGGGTACAGAAATTTTTAGCCGGACAGATCTTTCAATCATTTGCTTTTCCCATTTTTTTGCTGTTTCACTAACCAGGCTATGCAGAGAAACCATTTCCATTTTTATTGATCCGGATTGCATCCGGGCCATTTGTAGTAATTGATCCAGGAGATAGTTGAGCCTGTCTGTTTGACCGACTACTTCTTTTATTTTTTCTTCATATTGTTCAGGTTCCCTTTTCTTACGCAGTAAAATTTCCAGGTTCCCTCTTATGGCAGCGAGTGGTGTTCTTATTTCGTGTGATGCGTCGGCAGTAAATTGTTTTTGTTGCTGAATACTGTTTTCTACGCGGTTAAGTAATTCATTAATAGTTTTTGTAAGCTGAAATAATTCATCTTCATTTGCGGGTAGGGGTAACCGTGTGTTTATATTGGAATCTGTTATGCCGGAAGCTGTTCTTATCAGTTGGTTGACAGGTGCAATGGCTTTTGAGGCAGCCAGGTAAATAACAATATACATCACTAATAAAACAACCGGGAATATGATACAAAGTGTAAAGAGGAAATTATTTAAAACATAATAAGATTCCTGTTGTGAAACGCCAACGGTTAAATGGCCGATAATCTTTCCCTCATCATTCTTTATGGGAAATTGCCCTATTCTTAACCGCTGGTCATCTATCCGGGTGTTGTAGAAATTTTCTCTTTTATTGTTGGGGTTATATAAAAAGTTATTCGCCTGCAGGTTAGCTGATTTAAATACCAGCTTATCTTCATTATCTACTATTTGAATAAAGGTGGGATTTACTTCCACTTTTTTATGTTCCGCCTCTTCCCATTCGGGCATTTTATTAATGATAATGCTGTCATTTTTCCAATCCAGGGAATTTAAAATTTCATCCTTCTCCTGCAAAATATCATTATCGAGGTGGCGGAAAGAACTGAAATGCACAACTGCATAAATAACTATAAATACAATAGCCGTTGTTATTGCAACAGCAATGGTATTAAAAAGTGCAATGCGTTTCTTAAAACTAAGTTTCATTAATTATCATTTACCCGGTAGCCCACTCCACGTATCGTTTGAATGAAGGATTCTTTTCCGGCAGTGTCCAACTTTTTCCGGAGCGAATTAATAAAAACATCGATTACTGAAGTGTCTTTATCAAAATGCACATCCCATACCTTTTCTATAATACGGGTGCGCCTGCACACCTTGCCTTTATTGCGCAGCAGGTATTCGAGCAATGCAAATTCTTTTTGAGTAAGATCTACCGGCAGCCCACCTTTTATAACCTGGTGCACTTCTGTATTCAGACTGATATCTTCTGTCTCAAAAATATTTTGTTCCCCTTCCTTATTGCGAAGCAACACTTTAATACGGGCTAATAATTCTTCGAATGCAAAAGGCTTTTTCAGGTAATCATTGGCACCGGATTCAAGGGCAAAAACAGTATCGTCTACTGTGTCTTTTGCTGTTAAAAATATGATCGGCACTGTTTTATTTTCTTTGCGGATACTTCTGCAGATTTCTATTCCACTTATTCCCGGCAACATCCAGTCAAGTAAATAAATATCATATTCATCTATAAAATCCATTGCCATTTCAAGGCCCTGCCTTCCATTGCTTGCTACATCTACTGCAAACCCTTCTTCTTCCAGTCCTTCCTTTATAAAGCCTGCAATAGCTGATTCATCTTCGGCCAATAAAATTCTCATATTGTTAAGTTAAAGGAAAACGCGGTATAGTTTATTTTTCTTCGCTGCCTGTATCCGTATTTGTGAAATCAGGTAAGGCTAATTGTACCCCGGCTCCGTGCTTATAAACCAATTGGCCACCTAAATACCCGGTACGGGCAATGCCGCCAATTATCGCCGCAAACAGGATTACACTCACAATTTTTGCCCAGCTTTTCTTGTATTTAAAAATTAAAATCGCCGCATATACTAATGAGGTTGCAATGGCAAGCCACAAAGTAATTGTGGCGGCCTGTTCATGCAACTCTATTGCTTTTGCCAGGGGACCTTCTTCAATGCCTTCACCTGCGGCATTGCCACTCAAGTAGGACGCTATGGTACCTAATGTACCTAATACCAGCAGATAGAATCCGGCTTTTTTAAAGAATCCTGTTTTTGAAAATAATGAAATTACTTCTGCAAGAAACCCTATAACGAGAAGGGCAATCGGGAAGTGAATAAACATGGCGTGGAGATGGCTTGCTGTAAACATGATTTTTTTTTACAAAGATGAAGCAGCAAGAGTTTGTAACAGATTAATGTATTCTTAAGATATGCTTAAGAAATGTAAATCAACTAACAATGCGTATGTTAATCCTGTTAAATAGGGTGCAGGTTTTATTATTTTATTTCCCCCGGCCCTCCACAATTTGCCCCTGGTCGGGGTGTCGCGGAAAGTTCCTTTTTGGTTAAAGTTTACCAGGTTAAAACTTTAGGCTGGAAGCAACAACCGTGTTACTATTTACATTGAACAAATTCTGCAATAAGGCAACCTTTTACAGAACGCGTACGTTTGAAAAGGTTTTAATACAATAGTCAAATAATTCAATATGCAAAAAAAAAATTCAGATTTTGTTGCTACTGGGTGCGATATGTATCGTGCTTATTTCGTACAAAAAAAATGATACTGATAGTCCCGCTTCGTTTGTGGGGAAATGGAATAAAGACCAGTTAATTTTGTGGACAACAAAACAATCGCCTGGTACTGCAACTACAAAAGACACGACTGTTTATACTAACACCGGCTCTTACATAGATTTCGGAACGGATGGAAATGCATACGAGAAAAGCTATGATTTTTCAACTTCCTCATACAGTATGATACGACAGCGTATTCGGTAAGTGGAAGTGCTTTTACTGCAATAAAAGGAGTTGAAACAACAACCTGGGCAATCCGGGGTAAAAAAGGAAAATATGAACCTTCGATGTAATTGAGATGTAACCCCAGCATATTTTCCGGATGTCTTACAGCAAAAGCTGTGCTGATGCCTGCTCCGAAATCGCCACCTTGTGCTAAAACTTTTTCGTAGCCCAATTCTTTAATCAACTTACTCAATAAATCACCTATAAACCAAAGATTACAATCCGGAGTATTAATTTTTTGAGAGAAACCAAAACCTGGAATTGAAGGAATGATTAAATCGAATGAGTATTCCCGGTCTGTCGTAAGGGGAATAATAAGTTTGTTAATTTCCAGGAAAGAACCTGGCCAACCATGTGTGATTATAAGTGGCACAGATATTTTCTCTTTGCCTTTAATATGCAAAAAATGAATTTTGATGCCATCGATTTCTGCTATATAATTTGGGTATTGGTTAATTTCATCTTCTGTTTTTCTCCAGTCAAACCCGTTCAGCCAATAATCAGCAAGTTTTTTTATGTAAGAAAGATCAGCGCCAAATTGCCAACCGGAACCTTTGATTTCATCTGTCCATCTTGTTTGACTTATTCTAAATTTTAAATCGTCAAGAAGTGGTTGTGCTATTTTACATTTAAATTCAGTTATCATTTGTTGTTAGGCGTATCCGTTATTTTTTCTCAAAAATAAATTTCGATCTGCCCTTCAGAACTTCTTTTTTGCTGCTTAAAATAATCCGCATCACTTTTTTACCGCCCCATTTGGTCATAAAACTTGAATATTCCATTCCTTCGGTGGAAGGCTGCTCTGTAGTAATCGACCACATGGCGGGGTCGTATTGAATAAGTAATTCAGTATTGTGTGCGCCCGTCAATTTTATTTTACCCTCTTTTGAAATATCTATATCGCAGATGGTCATAAAAATCTGTTGCAGTGAGCTTGTCTTTTCGGCTAAGGCGTAATCGTCGGCCAATTCTACCCGGTTTTTTCTGCGATTGAGGGTTACAGTTCTGTTCCATGTTACAATACCTACTTCTTTAGGATAAGCGGCCGCAATGTCCATTTGCAGGCTTGCCTCTTTTTCATTGATCCGGCATGTTACATTCTTTGCTTCAAACTCACGTCCATCTTTTTGGCCAATGCCATTTACTATCGGCAAATTGTGGTATTGGGATTGAGTAAACCATAATTCATATCGCTTGTTTGAAAAAGTCCGCGCCGTATAATTCCCCCTGCCTGCATCAATGATCATTGGCTGGCCGTCATTATAAATAATAAAATCACCAACATCATTATGGTTATGGCTCTCTGCATTATGCCCGCCATGACTGGCCAGGTAAAGCCCTTTATCTGTGCGGGCCGTCATTACCTGGATATCGCTCACCCATGCGTCTTTTACGGGCTGGTATTCATTGGTGCTTTCAATATCTTTTGCCGTTAAAATATTTTCAATACGCCTCATACGTTGAAAACCGGTGAGGCCGGTATTAGGAAAAGTTTGAAAAGCCCACTCTCCGAACTGAATCATTTTTTCATCTTCCATGGCTTTTCCAAAACGATACAACATCAATCCATCTGGGCGAAGTGTTGGATCCGCATCCGCAAAATTGGTAAAATACAAACTGTCAATATGCGCCTTGTAAACATAGGAACCCATCTTTTGAATTAATGGCACATTAAAGACATTGACTTTATTGTCCGTCGCTTTTTGCAATAATTCCAAACAATCATATACGCTACCACCTGCCGCAAACCAATAACTGGGCCCTTCATCGCAGCCTCCATCTTCACCGAGGCCGTTAAGGTACAGGTCCAAACCGTTCATGGCCGCATAAATCATTTCTGCCCGGCGGCCTTCATTTTTTTCGAGCAATAAGCTACTCAATATCCAGTTGGACATGATCCACGGATTCCAGTTATTTACGGGCCGGGTCTTGCTCATCCATCCATATTTACCCGTGACAGAAGAATCCATCATGGGTGTGAACAGGCGCCGGTTGGTTTCATAATAGATCCTTTTCCGGATCAATGGATTGACCTGATCTAATTTTGCACCAATAAAATAATCCGCAATCGCCAATACGGAAGCCGTTTCGGCTGAGAATAATTCCACGACCGGGTGTTCAACATCCGGCAAGCCGGTGCTACCAATGTGAGCGGGAACGCCCCAGAAACTTTCTTCACATATAGACCAAATTCCATTCATGATGGCTTCGGTAAAGCGGCCTTTGTCCTCTATGCTTTCCGCCAGTATAAGTTCTGTCAAAGCATTCCGTTTACCGAAAGAGATATCGCTGTGTCTTTCCCTGTCACCGCTTCGGGTAAAATCAAGTGAGATGGTAGCGGAAATGGGTTCAAATTTATAATGCAGCGCCGCGGCACCTTTCGCAATAATATTCTTCCTGACAGAGTCAGGTAATGCCGCCTTCCATTCAAGTGCTGTTTTTGGCCAGGGTTTGCATTCGTTTTTTGGAATGAGTGATTGTTTTACATCGTCAAAGGAATATTTTTTACCCAAAATATTCCTTTGAGTCACCTGGGCAAACAATCCTACACTGATAACAGTAAATACAAGCGTTAATATTTTTTGTTTCAATGTGGCGGGCTTTTATTAAAAGTATAATTATTTTTTTTCAATAGTTGTAAACAAAATCTATAGAAGTTTTGGTGGGCTTGCAATTCAGCGTAATGCTTTGGTGGCGTTGGCCGACAAACACCCGGAGCGATTGGGTTGTCATTGAATTTTTGTTTCTTTTTGTTCAAGCAAAAAGAAAAGGTAAAAATAGCGTCTTAACTAAATCCTTCCAGTGCTCAGCATGCACAGTTTAAAGATTACAGCCATTACCTCAATAAAGTAACAACACCTTTTGCACTTTGCATCCTGCCCTGGTTATCTGTTAAAGAAATTGTCCAGACATAAACACCTTGTGATGACAGGCTTCCTTTGTATACGCCATCCCATCCATACGTAATATCGGCTGATTCAAATACTTTTTGCCCCCATTGATTGTAAATACTCATGTGAAATTCCTTTACGGGAAAAGGATACTTCACCCTGAAAATATCGTTCAATCCGTCATTGTTGGGAGTGAATGCATTAGGCATTGTTAAATCGCAGGTGAAGGTGGTAATATTGATGTCGTCGACAGCAGTACCACATTCATTGCTTATCCGTAAGGTGTAGAAACCCGGCTGTGTAACGGTATATGTTGGTTTTGTACTTCCATCCTGCCAGAGATAACTTAATGCGCCCTGCACCGGAGCATGCAATACCAGGAACTGTCCTGTACAAATCATTGTATCATTACCCAAACTAAATGAAGGCGGCGCTTTATAATTAATTAGTGTGGTATCGCCGGCTTTACATCCATTAAGGGTTGCAACCACAGAATAAACCCCTGTCTTTGTAACGGTGTAAAAAGATTGTGTGCTGTTATCCTGCCATTTATATGCAGCACCGGCATTCAGCGCACTTAAAACGAGAGAATTACCCGCACACAACGTAGTATCATTACCAATATTTACGCGGGGAAGGGGTTTATAGGCGACCTGCACGGTATCAGCAACGCTGCATCCTGCTTGTGTTACAGCAAGTGAATACATGCCGGGCTTATAAATGGTATAATTGTTTTGAGTACTTCCATCGCTCCACAACCAGGATACGTTGGGTAGGTTGAAATTATAAGTCAATACATCCATTTCGCAAAGAACCGTATCGTTGCCTAATGAAAAATGGGGAGGGGTAGTGACGCTTACATTGATCGTATCGATGTTGACGCATCCATTCACTCCCGTAACTTTTACCGAGTAAGAACCAGGGTTATTTACAGCATACATAACAGACGAACTTTGATCCTGCCAGGTATATAATGCAGTAAGGGGTGAGTATGCATCAAGCAGTAAAGTCTCCCCGCTGCATATGCCGGTATCATTACCAAGATGTACAGGTGGTAATAATTTATAACCCACATTGATACTATCTGAAGCACTGCATCCATTTTGTGTGAGGCGGAGCCAATATAACCCGGCAGACTGCACTGTAAGATTATCAGCGATTGAGTTATCCTGCCAGAAATAGCTGTCGTAGCCACCTCCCGGGCTTAGTACCAGGTTTTCGTTTTCGCATATTACCGTGTCAGCCCCCAATGTAAAAGAAGGTTTGCTATTAACAGTAATATTTATTGAATCAAGTAAAGTACATACGGCAGTTCCTGCCTTAATCCAGTAAAGGCCGCCCGTTTTTACATAAATAGCACTGGTAGTTTCTCCTGTACTCCACAGGTACGTTGCATTACTAATATTGGACTGCAATAACAGGGAGTCCCCGGCACATATAGCGGTGTCATTCCCAAGGCTCACATTATTTGCCGTTACATAGCTTACCTTAATAGTGTCACTTACAGTGCAACCATCGTATGAAACAGTACCCCAGTATGTCCCCGGCACGCTAACGGTATAAGTATCCACCGTGCTCCCATCCTGCCATTTATAAACCCCAGAGAAAAATGGATTGCTTTGCGGATACATTGTAAGCGCAAGCGTCTGGCTATTGCAAAGCGTTGTATCCGGACCAAAGTCTGCAATAGGATAATATTTGAAATAAATGCCAATGGTATCTTTTGTAAAACAACCGTTTTTATCATTGGCACTTATAATGTATGCGTTATCGGTAGTAATAAGTGAATCTCTTGTATGGCTTCCGTTTTCCCATGTAATATTGGTATAATCATCATCAACATGAAGTGGATAAGATGAACCTTTACAAAGAGTGGTGTCGTTACCTAAATCAAGCTTTATGGCTTTATCGCCTATGGTAATGTATCCGTATCCGGACGGGCAAGAGAAACCGGTGTTTCCGGTTAATACATAATATACTCCTGCTTTGTCAACGGTAATCTGTTGCGTGGTTTCGCCGGTATTCCATTTATAGCTTTGCCACCCCGCAGGCGCTGTTATGGTATAGTTTCCAAAACAAATAGCCGTATCGTTCCCCAGGCTAAACTTTGAAACCGGTGGCGCCTTAGGATCGTGTATAAAATCATTGATAAGATCAGGAAAAGCTACCTCGACTGTATTAAGCGCTTTAGGATTAAAGTTGCAGGCATATTGCGGAAGGTTAGGGCATTCAATCGCACCAGTATATTCATTGTATTGACCATTTATAAAATCATATGTTTTTGTAACATATATTTTGCCGTCAGGGGCAAGTTGCATGTCATACATGAGGCCGCCTATGTCCTGGCGAATCAGGGTAAGACTAGCTCCAACATTGGATTGATTAAAATCGTACTGGTATATACTTGCCCAGTTTGTATAATAAAGTTTAGAATCATCGGGTGAAAACTGTACCATAATTCCTCCTGCTACAGCTGGCATGGTCCTGTAATTAGTAATCTTTCCTGTCGCATTATCAAAGTCAAATAGCTGCATTCCATTTGCCATTGAAGAAAAGCCCGCTAATAATTTTCCATCATGGGATGCTGTAAGTACTCCACCGGCGCTTGCCGATCCTGCATTAATTAATGGGCCGATCGTACTTATGACAGGTGTTTGGATTCCCGCATCCGTCGCAAGTATTGCGTGAAAATCGCCGCTGCCATAGGGATGTACAATTATCCATGCATCTTTCCCATTGGCATGGCGTACCGTTGTCATTTGAGCCGAAAGCCCTGTCTCAATTACCTGGTTTGTTATCGAAAAATCACCCAGGCCATTATTTAAGTTGAGGTCGGCTATGGAATAGCCTAATCCAACGGCATTTGGGCAACGCACCTGTAAACCGGTCTCCTGTGCCAGCAGGTCTGCAATTGCATCCTGGAACTGAATAACATAATATCTTTTTGAATTATCATGAAACGGAAGAATGTGGTATGAAAATTTATCGGGGCAGGATCTTAGAAAAGGGTCGGCAGGAAAATCATCATAATCGTTGCTAAAACCTAAGCGATTGGATATTATAAATTTCATATCACCTGTTATAGAATCCGAATAGGAAATACCGCCTTGCCCCCAATTATAAAAATTGTAAAAGTCAGAAGCCGGCGGCACAGGAAGGTAGTTTTGTACTATTTGTGCATATCCGTTTTTAAAAGTGAGAAGAGTCCCTCTGTTATAATACCAGTTACTCCATTCCTTTTGCGCATACAAAGACATGCACAGGAGATAGCACAATAAAGTAATTGAAATCTTTCTCATTCAAATAAGCAGCAGTGGGAATAGGCAGCAATATAACGCAGGAAACGGAAAGATATTTTTATTTTTTCCGGCTGTTATAACAGCGAAGAGCCGGCATAGATAAACACCCGCACGGGAAAGTGGGGCTATTCGTTATCATAAAGCATCCCGGGGTTATGAAAAGAAATCCATGTGTGATTTACCACTGCAAAATAGCAAGATATTCCTTGTCAACAGTTGAAAATGAGCCTTTATCATTCTTTGCGCTTTATCTATCACAAAAGATTCTTAGCGGAAATTTTTTCCGCCAGCTTTTCATTATTTATTGCCGCAGGCAGGAAAAAAATGACAGGTGAAATAATAAAGCAGGCATAAGAGAGATACACATTTACAAAGGCAAGAGGTATTGAAACCAGGTAGACAAAAGTACCTATGGTTGCTTTGGTTCTTTCTCTTAACGATACACTAAATATTTTTCGTGTTAGGGCTTTGCTCTCATCAGTATGAATCAGTTTACGATGAAGGGTATGGTTTCGCATAATGACAAAAGATAAAGTAGTAAGCAACATTACGATTCCATAAATGACAGGGGCAATAGGTATAAAAGGATTTGCTCCTACAATGGCCGTTGCGAAAGGAATAAGACTTAGTACAAAGAGAAATAAGAAATTTTGCCATAACAATACTACATCCGTTTTCTCGAGCAGGTTAAACATGTGGTGATGATTTGTCCAGAATATACCTATCATCATAAAGCTGAAAGCATACGTAACAAAATAAGGCAACAGAAATTTTAGATAATGAACTGTCTGGGCGGTAGTCGTAATATGTTTATCCAGCACGGGCAGCTTGAGTGCAAGAATCATGATGGTGATAATAATGGCGATAACCCCATCGCTGAACGATTCCAACCGGGTGGTATTGATTTTCATAGAACGGAAAGCTTTGCTATGAAACGTAAATAGCAGGCAGTTATTTGAAAGGGCTGTTATCCCTTTTAAAGCCGAGACAATCTACAAAGAGTTTTAAAGCGTCTTTAATATCTGTGCCCAACGAGAGTAGTACAGACCGGGCGAACCAGCAGTCTGCCTTCGACGATATTGTGATGAAAGTACTCTGAAAGAATGATGAATCGGGAGAAGTAACCGGTTTTCAATTCCGTCTTCCACATAATAACACCCGGATCATTTTCAAAAGTCCACCCGGTAATTTATAAGCGGAAACAACCCTAATCCATATTCATTTGAAAATTGGTTTGATTGTAAATTATAAGTGGTACGGGCAATGTTTTTGTGATTAAAGATGTTTTGTATATCCAGCATTAAAGTGTGTGTAGATGTACGCAGATTAATTTTATAACTCACTCCCATGTCAGCACGAAAATAGGGCGATGTTTGTTTGGAATAATACCGGTCTTTTACATATATTACTTTCCCTTGTAACCTCGATTGAGACTGGTCTACAGGAGATTCTCTCATTCCTCCTGCAGTTACAATTTTTCCATTTATGGCGAATTTTCTTTTTTCATTTTGATGTAAGCTCCACTCCTTTCCTGTAATGGCAGTAACCTGGTAGCCCCTGTCCAGTTTTGCAGGAAACTCTTTACCATTATAAATACTATAATAAGATTTTAGCAGAGACCCTGTTAGTAAGAAATGCCAGTTCTTTAGCAATGGTTTTTCTAAGGTAATGTCCAGTCCATAGTTTTTACCGGTTCCTGTACTTATCAAAGCAGAATCAAGATCATAAAGATCGTAAACGCTCAAAGCATTTATCATAGAAAAGAAACCGGCATTATTTTTTTCAATAGCTATATCATACAGGTACTGGTAATAAGCTTCCGCTTTAAACAAAATACTTCGGAATTGCTTATGATACCCCACAACTATATGTGCGGCTTTTGCGAATTTCAAATCCTGTGAAGCTGCCGGCTCATTATTTTTTAGATTCCGGAAGAAATAAGTCGACAAATGTTCAGGCCTGCTATGCAACCCTGCAGCAACGATAAATTTTTGATTGTTCAAAGTATTGTAGCTTATAGAAATTCTTGGCTCAATACTTTTTGTATGTTTTAAAGACAACATAGAATAGTGTACACCCGGCATAATATCAACACGGCTTTTTAATTTCCATTTCCATTGCGCGAAGCCTTCATAAAAAATTGAATTGCCGCGACTATCAAAAATGTTATCATAAACTTGTGTGCCGGGGTTAAATTGACGGTCATTGAAATTGTATGTTAAACTGCTTATGGTAATGCCAGCCTGGATCGTATTGCGGCTATTGATTTTATTATTATAGGTGCCTGATAATTTGTAAGCAATGTTCAAAAATTTTGTTCTCCCCACAGCTCCTCTTGAATAATTATTATGCGCATCGAGGCTATCTACATTGTTGATATAACTATCTGCAGTTGCTGCCAGGATAGTTTGTATGTAAGATTTTCTGTTGAGAAAAATTTGGTGAGATATGCCTGCAACACCAACCTTTCCTTTTTCATGTGCAGAGAATAACGGCCCAAAAGGGCCTCCAAGAGCAAAATCAATTTGTTGCGGTTCTTGCAAGGATTTATTAATACCTGCAAGACCAAATATAGAAAAGCTTCCCGCTTTTTTTGTGGGCAATAAAACTTTAAAAGAAACATCCTGGTAATCTGGTGTTACACCTTCAATTTCTGCAACGCCTTTTACCAAAGCAAAAGTAGAATACCGATAATTGACCAGGTAAGAAGACGAGGATTTTTTACTTAAAGGCCCTTCCATAGCTGCTTCAATACCCAGTGCCCCAACCATAAAGGAATATTCATGCTTGTCTTTATTACCCTTTCTTAACCTGAGATCAAACACTCCTGATAAAGCATTACCGAACTCCGCGGGGAATGCACCGGTATAAAAATCCGATTTATCAAGCGTGCTGCTGCTTAGCATACTAATATTTCCTCCGCCACTTCCTGTGCTTCCAAAGTGATTAGGATTGGGGATCTCAATTCCATCTAATTTCCATAATATTCCTTTGGGCGAGTTCCCCCTGATCACGACAGCATTGCTGTTGTCTTCAGTAATGGTTACACCGGCAAAATTTTGAACAATTCTTCCGGGGTCAAATCCTGTTATCGGGTATTTTTTAGCATCATCCAATGAAAAAGACCGGGCACTTGCAGAAGCAAATTCATTCAATGCATTGTTATCTTTTTTATTACCATTTAAGATGATTTCATTAAGCCTTGTTATTTTCTCAATTAAAGTTGCTTCTAAAAAAACTTCTTTTCCACTGCTGACTTCTATTCCCTGGTACGCCTTTGTTTCGTACCCTATTCCTGAAAACCAAAAAGTATGCGTTCCAATGGGGACTTCAGTTAATTTAAAGTTGCCGGTGGAATCGCTGATGGTATTTTTATTACTCCCTGCCAGGCTGATGGTTACACCCGTCATTGGCTGCTTTGAATCAGCATCTGTCACAATTCCCTTTACAGTGTTTGTAAAAAGATGAGATTGTCCGTTAGAGAATTTATTGATTAACATAAAACCCAGTAAGCAGCATAATTTGATAAACATGATAAGTTATTGTCTGGTATCACAATTATTTGTAGCGATAGTATAGAGATTAATTTGTGACCAAATGCGTTTTATTAACAGGAGAAAAATACCCGACCGTGAAATCACTATACTGAGACATTGAAAAATGGTTTAAGCTGAATTTAATTGCGGGGTTATACCTGGTTCAATAATACACCTCCTTCCTTTCGGTGCCGTGGGTTGCACATAAGGCTTTTACTTTTTTATATACCTGGCTCATATTGGAAGCTTTTGCCCTGGAATTACAATAGTCGAAAACTAAGAAGAGGGGTAATATCCTTTTATTTAAAATTAAATGTTCCGCCTTCATATTGCAAATCACCCCGGATTTCCCAACTGTGGGTACAGCGCGTACGCACAGCAGTGTGAGATACATTGCATATTCATCGTTTCTGCGGCATTGAATATCCGCATCAACAACTTTTTAACCTGCTTGCAGGAATAAATTATTCGGGGTGGATTCTCCTGGAAGAAAGTACAGGTCCTGCGGGCAAAATAGCTGCATTGAATGAAATGAGAATGTAGTTTGAAAAACTGCTTGCGAATACAACCAAAAGCTAAACTTATTTTATCAATAACTGAAACGCCTTGGTCCGTGATTCGTGTCTCACGAAACACTTCTTAATAATTTGGTACATTTAATTAGTGAATGCGCAAATAAGAAAATCTTATACAGCAATAAATAGAATATATTTTTGGACTACACCAATTCACATGTGGCTACCATTACCGGAACCGGAAGAGAATAAAAAAGTAATCCCAAGCTCTTTAACGAAATTGCCTGACGACAATCTAATTGCTCATAGTAAACTACTTTTTAAACTTTAAAATAGAAATCAACATGGAAAACAGAAGGGATTTTATTAAAAAAGCTGTGGTAAGCAGTGTGGGATTGGCTATTGGTGGCATGGGTTTTAGCGCTAAGTCCTATGGGTCGATCCTGGGCGCCAATGATCGGTTGACCTTAGCCGTTATTGGTATTCACGGCAGGGGCACATCCCATATAGACGCCTGGTGCGCATTAAACAAAAGCCACAACGTGCGGCTGAAAACGTTGTGTGATGTCGACGAAAAATTTTTTGCTGAGCGTTCGAAAACGGTAACAGATAAAGGATTGGAAAAACCGCTAACGGAATGGGACATGCGGAAAGTTTTTGATGACAAGGAAATCGATGCTGTATCTTTTGCCACTCCCAATCACTGGCACGCACTGGGAGCCATTTGGGCCTGCCAGGCAGGAAAACATGTGTACACAGAGAAGCCTGCGATGCATGATATTTGGGAAGGACGTAAAATGATTGAAGCCGCCCGTAAATACAATAAGCGGATGCAGGTTGGATTTCAAAACCGTTCTATTGCCAATGTGATGGAAGCGATGCAATTTCTTCATGATGGTGGCATCGGCGATGTTTATATGGCACGCGGACTTTGTGTAAAACCGCGCGATTCTTTTGGCATTGCTAAAGACAGTGAGCCGCCTGCAACCCTTCATTACGATCGCTGGCTGGGGCCGGCTACCTGGCGCCGCTACAATGAAATGAAAGGCCATTATAACTGGCATTGGTTCTGGGACACCGGAAATGGAGATACCGGAAACCAGGGGCCGCATCAATTTGATATTGCCCGCTGGGGACTTAATAAAAATGAACATCCTGTTTCGATCTTTTCAACAGGTGGCATTTATGGAATTGATCCACACGAGTGCGCACAGGAAACGCCGAATACACAGACTTCAATATTCAAATACAAGGATGGTGCAATGCTGCAATTTGAAACACGTGGCCGTTATTCGAATGGTGAGTCAAGCCTGGATACAAGGATCGGGAACATTTTTTTAGGTACTGAAGGATACCTCGAACTGGATGGCGGCACATGGAAGGCATTCAGGAAAAGAGAAAAAGAACCTTTTAAAACTTCAAAAAAAGGAACAAGTAATGAAGCGATCTCTACCCTTGGGGGAAGCGATATTGAGCACTTTACCAACTTCATCGATGCCCTGAGATCCGGCAAGGACGAAACTTTGCATTGCGATATCAATGTTGGTTTTTTATCAACATGTCTTCCTTTGCTTGCCAATATTTCATATCGCGTTGGCCGTGAAATAAAATTCATGGGCGCTGACATGGATAGAGAAATGGTGATCAATGATCCTGAGGCCAATGCCCTGCTGACAAGAGTGTACCGTCCACCGTACGAGGTTCCCAATGAAGTGTAGCAGCGCATTTAAACAAGAGGAGTATTGAATATAAGAAAATAATTTTATTATAACGCCGGTGCCCTCTTTATCACCGGTTCATTCAACAATACATTGAAAAAGAATTTATCCAGGCGTCTCTTTATAAAACGAAGTGCCACTGCAGCTTTCAGCCTAAGCATGTTGAACCAGTTACCTGCAATACCGGTGACTGACCATCCTGCAATGAAGTTGGGACTTGTAACTTATCAATGGGGCAAGGATTGGGATTTGCCGACGATCATTGCCAACTGTGAAAAAACAGGTATCCATGGTGTTGAGTTGCGTACGCAACATGCTCACAAAGTTGAAATCAACCTCAATGCTGCCCAAAGAGCTGAAGTGAAAAAACGTTTTGCTGACAGCAGCGTCACCTGCATTGGTTATGGATCTAACTTTGAATATCATAGTCCCGACCCTGCGGAGGTTCGTAAAAATATCGAAAGCACTAAAGAGTATATCAAACTGTGCAGGGATATTGGTGCGACAGGGATTAAAGTAAAACCCAATGATTTGCCGGCAGGTGTTCCGGCAGAAAATACCATTGTACAGATTGCAAAATCGCTGAATGAAGTTGGCCGGTTTGCGCAGGACTACGGTCAGTTGATAAGAGTGGAAGTCCATGGTCACCTTACACAAGAGTTACCCAACATGAGAGCGATCTTTGAACAGGTAACAGAACCGAATGTAAAAATTTGCTGGAACAGCAATCCCACGGATTTGCTGCCACCGGGTCTCGAAGCAAATTTTGATATGGTGAAAAAATGGATAGGCGATACATTGCACACTCATGGTTTCGGCGGCAATGAATATCCGCATCAACAACTTTTTAATTTGCTTGCAGGAATAAATTATTCGGGGTGGATTCTTCTTGAAGAAAGTACAGATCCTGCGGACAAAATAGCTGCATTGAATGAGAAGAGAATACAGTTTAATGAACTGCTTGCTAACACAATCAAAAGCTGATGTTATTTTATCAATAACTGAAACGCCCTGGTCCGTGAATCGGTGTGTCACGATACACTTCTTAATAATTTTGCTTTATCCCTCCATTCCTAAAACACCCCGGCTTTGACAGATGTTGGTAGTCTCAGACGTACTGACAGCGGTGATTTTTTAATTTATGAGATACTACCAATAGTCGGGACAAAGGACAGAGATTTCTGATTTAAATTACTTTACAAATAGACTGATTCTGGAAAGAGGAATTGTTAATCAATTAAAAAATCGTAAAGAAAATTACGTACTTGTTTATATTTACATCGATGCCCGATAGTAGTTATATTCCTAAACTTCCCAAAGCTCCCTTGCAAGAAGTAATTTTTGAGCTCAGATGGAAATTGGAGTTTGATCCCGAATCCCAAGGCCACATCGATAAAGATTTTCAATTTGCATTCGCCAATTTTTCTTCTCTTTCAAAAAATAAATTGAAGCACAAAATAAATTTAAAGTCTTCAGCTATTCCGGATATTTTATTTATGAATCGCCCAATCTATCAATTTTGGTCTGCAGAAAACCAATACCCTGTTTTTCAATTAGGCCCCGGAGTATTCACTGTGAATGAAACTGAAAAAAACTATGAATGGAAATATTTCAGGGATTTAATAAGTGAAGGCGTTGACTGGCTTATGCAATCCTATTCCAATAAACTGGAATTTTCATTCATCGAACTGAGATATATTGATGCTATTCAGGTGGAAGATGAAAAACAAAAGAATTTACTTAAATTTATATCTGATAATCTTAATATAGAAGTCAGGAATCAGGTAATAGATGCAAAACTTAACGATTTTCAATTGCATCAAAGATTCAAAGTTGATGATGAAAATTATCTGACTCTGTTACTGGCAAACGGGGTTAAAAATACAAACCAGGCAACAGCCGTGATTTTGCAATCTTCCTATAATAAAGCCACAAACATTACCTTAGAGAATTTGACCACCTGGATAGATCTGGCACATGATGCGTGCTCTTCTTTATTTCAGAAAATGATTTCAACAAGCCTCTATGAGCAATTCAGTAAAACAAATTAGTCCTTCAGACTTTATTTTCAAATCTATGCCCCCATCAACAAATCAGGGCTATTCATCAGAAAACCAGTATATGTTAGTGGACAAGTATGTTATTTTTGGAACCAGCACTTCCATTAGTAAGCCAATGGACAGATTAAATGAACCGACATTGTCTGAGGTATACAAACTATATTCGTTTTTGCAGCTTTCTGAAAACTGGGATTCATATAATGCTGCCAAACCATCCAAGGTTGCTGTTGAAAACGCAATTGATTTTACACTGCGTTTGGCCCAACGTGGGCAATTACCTTTTTTTGTGGCTCCATCTCCCAACGGCGATATTTTGATTGAGTTAAAAGCAAATGATGTTACTCTTGAGATTCTCTTCGGTGAAGATGGTATAAACCGGGTTACCGGCTTAGTGGATAATAAAGAAATTTTTGAAAAGGAGCTTAACGAAACAAATGAATATTGTTCACTAAAATGGTTGTACTGCCCTGATGGAGATTGTTCAAATTGGGAATGATGATTTTTTACTCCGAAGAATTCCTATTTCCCCAAGCTACTTTAAACCTGATGGTTCAATTTCCAAATTTGCTTTTTCGTTAAAAAAAAGCGAGGATGGCATTTCAACTGATTTAGAAAGACTGGCTGATAAAGATAAATCCGTTCTGGACAGAACAAGATTTCGCCTTGCAAAGATAAATGCGGGGTTTATAAGAAATGATATCAATGATGGGCTTGATTGTATGCATAATCCTCTTCCTGAAAACTATGCCCACTCCTTAATTACTTCGACATCTGGTAAAATCTCCGATTCAAAATCACGTAAGATGGCAGGTAATGCAACTGTCGTTCTTTGAAGATTGATTACTACATCCGTTCGATCAACTGCTGAGGATAGTAGTGCTTTTCACGTAAGAGTTTATGACAGATAGCCGTAGGTTGGACAAATGTCCGTAGTCGCAGACATACGGACAGCCGGACTTTTTTAGTTTATGAATTGCTAAAGGATAGCAGGTGATACATTGCACACCCACGGTTTCAGTAGCAATGAATATCCGCATCAACAACTTTTTAACCTGCTTGCAGGAATAAATTATTCGGGGTGGATTCTCCTGGAAGAAAGTACAGATCCTGCGGACAAAATAGCTGCATTGAATGAAAAGAGAATACAGTTTGATAGACTGCTTGCTAACACCATCAAAAGCTGATCTTATTTTTATCAATAACTGAAACGCCCTGGTACGCGGTTCGTGTATCACGAAAAACTTCTTAATGTATAAAGGATATGTTCACACGATAGGGAAAAATTTATTGCGCAAATTGATCGGAATACCGGGAATACAAAAGTCAATGCCTGGAGATGTATGTTAGTGGAGTATGAAGCGATTTTCAAAAACTTAAATAATTAGCTGGGTAAGCTGATTAACTTTTGCAAAGTTTATCTATCTTGCTTAACAGAACGATTGTTAGTCTGCAAAAACCAAAACTGACCGAAATTTCCTGCTACACCCCGGCGTAATGTATTAATGCAGTACAAATAGCGTCCTTTCTCAAATTTTATTAACAATTATTAAAACCAGGTAATGAAAACACGGTTGCTACTCATTGCAGTGCTTACTGCTATGTCATGTTCGCTGCACGCTCAAACTAAAGATTCAACGACACTCTCAAATGATGTTGTATTTAATGGCTATACGATCCGGGTGTTTAAGACTACAGGGGCGGGGTATGGCTACAATATTTTTTATCAAAACAGGCTGAAGATCCGCCAGGAACGTAATCCCTTTACGAACGCTCCCGGGGGATTAAAAATAAAAGATGATGCTCTCCGGGTCGCCAAATGGCAAGTCATTCATTTAAACCCCGCTGATCAGCGAATGGCGCAAAGCCCTCAAACGGTACCAATAGAAGTTGCCCACCAGCTAAATATTACCCTAAACTAATACAGCTACCTAAACTAAAATAAGATGAAAAAGATAATTCTGCTTTTTTGTATACTATCGTTATACCAGACCATAAAAGCACAAAGCGGCCTTCCCGATCCCTCCTTTGGAAACAATGGTGCTATCATTACTTCTGCCGACTCGACTGGTAATCTCTTTTCTCCGATTGCACGGAAATGCCTTATACAACCTGATGGGACAATATTCCTGGTACTCCAGTCAAATAATAAAACCCGGTTAGCCAGGAGGTTTCCGAATGGGGATATTGATCCCGGTTACGGTATTAATGGATATTCAGTTGTTGTTTCTATGAATGTAACTACCGCTGAACTCCAGGCTGACGGAAAGATTGTTGTGGCAGGTGGCACTGACGACCTTTCAGATTTTATGCTTGCCAGGTATAACACTGATGGTACATTGGATGCATCATTTGGAAATGGTGGGATAGTAATTACTGATTTCGGTTCCACCTATGAATATATAATTGGAATGGTCATAACTGCAACAGGGCAGATCATTGCGGGTGGAAGTAACTCCCTGAACGGGTATGGTCAATTTCTGCTTGCCGGATATACTGCGGCGGGAGTTCCCGATCCTACGTTCGGCAATAATGGGATAGTCACTACCGATTTTAATAGTGTTCGCTCACAAATTTACGCACTAGCTTTACAGCCGGATGGCAAGGTTGTAGCTGCAGGTATAGCCGGGGGAAATTTTGGTCTCACAAGATATAATCCTGATGGAAGCCCCGATCTCTCCTTTAATTTTACAGGCCAAACTACTACCCATTTTAGTGGACTTGACTGGGCAAAATCAGTTGTGATAGCCAGCAACGGTAAAATTTATGCGGGCGGCGAGAGTTATGACGCCTCCTTTATTCCACACTATAGAGTTGCCCGCTATAATGTTGATGGCTCCCTCGATCTCACTTTCAATTCAGGCAGTGGTAGCGTTTACCAGGTGATTGGAGCAACTTCATATGATTACCTCACTAACATCCGGCTGCAAAATGATGGCAAGATCATAGCTTCAGGAACTACCTCGTTCCAGGGAAATGGCGATATGGCGTTAACCCGGATAAATACCGATGGCACGATAGATAATTCTTTTGGCACTAGTGGCAATGGGATTGTGATCGCGGATTTTAATTCCGGCAGTGACGAGAATGATTTTTTAGTCATTCAACAGGATGACAAAATTGTAACGGGTGGTTACAATTACAGCCCTGTCATGCCTTCCTACGCATTTTCTTGTTTTCGTTTCAATCCCGATGGCACCCCGGACGCCGGCTTTGGTGTCAATGGTAGTTTCATAGACTTTGTGCCCGGAAGTTCTAATAGTTACAATGCATTATTTCAGCAGGCGGATGGAAAACTACTAGCTGAAAACGAATCCAATTATGGCACAAGCAATAAGGTTTATCTCAGCCGGTTTAATGCCGACGGTACCCCTGACAATGCTTTTGGGCAAAATGGTAAATATTTGTTGGCACCAACCTATTATGGAAGTTCCTATTTTCAGCCTGATGGTAGATTGCTTTACTTCGGGTATTCTCCTACCAATAACGGTGATGTTGCTCTATCCCGGTACAACTCTGATGGCTCAACAGATGCAACGTTTGGAACAGGCGGCACTGTTACTTCTGATTTTGGAGGAAGTGAATCAGCTACTGCTGCACTGGTACAACCAGATGGTAAGATCATTGTTTCAGGGTATACCCGTAACAATAGTGGGAGCGATGGTTTAGTAGCAAGATATAACCCTGACGGATCGGTTGATGGTAGTTTTGGTACCAAT
The DNA here is from genome assembly GCA_038251675.1 of Chitinophagales bacterium. Classification (GTDB taxonomy): domain Bacteria; phylum Bacteroidota; class Bacteroidia; order Chitinophagales; family Chitinophagaceae; genus Ginsengibacter. Next base: position 26,151 of record JBBSBD010000048.1, read on the forward strand.
GGATATGTAGCGATTGATTTGGAAACAGAGGACTTCTTCCAGGCAATTGCAATCGCACCCGATGGTAAAATTGTATTGGGCGGTTACGGGTATACATACCCCCCGGATTTCAGTTACTTTCATTTTGATGTGGAGGTGGTAAGGCTGAACCCTGATGGATCTCGTGACTTAACATTTGGGCAACAAGGAACATTGGTGATAGATAAAGCACAGACCGAATATCTAGGTCGGTTAGCGGTATTGAACGACAATAAAATTCTCCTTACCCGTTTCCAGGGTGATTTTGGTCCTCAGCAGGTTATTTACCTGCAACGCCTAAATATTGACGGTACCGATGACAATACTTTTGGACAAAATGGAAATGTGCTTTGTGATGGTTCTTCACTGTTGCTACAAGGCGACCAAAAAATAGTTGTTTCCGGTTATAAAAAAAATAATCTGAATAATACAGATTTCTTACTTGCAAGATTCAATAGTGATGGAACCCCTGACTTGTCGTTTGGAACCAATGGCAAAACGATCTCGTCATTTACACATATGGACAACTATATTGGTGGTGTTTTAATATCAGGCAGTAGCTTATTCGCTACCGGGTATGGGGTTGATCTTAATGGAATTATGCCGGGCATAATAGCAAAATACCAGCTTGGTATAGGAGGGACGCTTACCTGCCTTGCAGATACAGTTGTGAATACAGATTCAAATTTATGTTCAGCCAAAGTATATGGAATTGATCCTGTATCAACCTCCGGCAATGTGGCCTATACACTCACAGGCGCTACTACAGCAAATGGCAGCGGCCCGGCAAGCGGGCTTGTATTTAATAAGGGAGTTACAACCGTCACTTATGCACTCAGCAGTGATGCCACACAATCATGCAGCTTTACTGTTACCTTACAGGATAAGCAACCACCCGTTATCGAAAACCTTACCGCATCTCCGTCTGCGTTGTGGCCGCCGGATCATAAGTTAAAAACTGTAACACTTAGCTATGCTGCGCACGACAACTGCGGCATCGCAGGCACCCAGGTGACAGTTACGAGTAACGACCCGGCACAAAGTGGTGAGGATGGTGATCTCTCACCAGATTGGGAGATTGCAGATGCCCACCATGTAAGGCTGCGGGCAGAAAAATTAAAAAACGGTAAGGAAAGAATATATACCATAAAAGTAACCGTAACAGATGCAGCCGGCAATCAAACATCTGCAACAGTTAATGTGACTGTACCAAAATCTAACGGAAACGCAAACCCTAATCTAATTGTGACAGCCACTCCAAATCCCAGCAGTAATTATTTTGTCATAACGATCCATTCAAATTCTAATGATAAAATAAACGCCCGCTTGTTGGACGATAATGGAATTATTATTAATACCGTAAGTAATATTAGTGCCCCGCAAACATTTAAGATTGGCGAGAAATTAAGAGCAGGAATTTATTTCTTACAGGTAACCCAGTATGGCAAAACACAAACCATAAAATTGATAAAGCAATAATTTAAAACTTCCAGAGGTTTTATTTGAGGCTGTCCTAAAGGACAGCCTCTTTCAATCAAGCCCTGGTCCGTGGTTTGTTTCTCACGAAACACTTCTTAGAAAGCACAGATCCTGCGGACAAAATAGCTGCATTGAATGAAAAGAGAATACAGTTTAATGAACTGCTTGCTAACACAATCAAAAGCTGATCTTGTTTTATCAAAAACTGAAACGCCCTATTCCATAGCAATCTCACGCAGTGGACTCGGCGAGCATAAAGCCCTGGCATAGATAGTTTCTTATCTCTCCAAAAACGTTGCTATAATGCCTGGAATCAATAATGGGTTATATCTCCTGCTTTTTGCGCATTTGCGTGAATGTTGAACAGCAATAAAATGAAAAAGCCAACAATTAAAATGGGTTTATTTTCCATCATTTTAGAAAGATTGTAAGATTATTTTTTTATATACCGGGAAAGTTTTTCTTATTCAATTTCCATCTCCAATAATGCAGAGCTTAGTGATTTGCCATGTGTATCTAATGCCAGGGAAGTAGTAACTCCACCCAACAAAGCGTTATCGCAAACAAAAAGCAGGGAACATATATTGGGCATTTCATACCGGGTAATATTTCCTGCTACAATATCTTTCAGATGTTCTTTTACTTTCTCTGAAGTAACTTTCAAACACAGCAATTCATAATCAGATTCATTGTAGGGGATCAGCGAAAGCGTGGACGTATTGCCTTTGTCACCCGCACGGCTGTGCGCAATTTCAAATAGTTTCATGATTCGAATAAAGTAATTTTTGGTGAAATACTATCTCTCTGCAACAATACCGAAACAATGCCAATGATCTCGTTCACATATTTTCTTACACCGCCTCCGCCGGCAGGGCCGTTTGTATAAAGTGCTTCTACTTCTTCTCCAATCAAAGCTGCATCTCCTTGCGTTTCAGCTTTTACAGCAACGCGAAGTCGTACTTCATAAGGAATATTCTGCGTGCTAAATGAAGTTCCGTGTGTTGATTGAACACCAATAAAATCGGTTCTTATTTCAGCAAATTTATTACGCAGCCTTTTGTTGATAATATCCGCAGCTAATTGCGCTCTTTCATAAGCTGCGGCACCTGCATAAGAAATTTCTCCTTCACCAAGATAAAAAGCTTTGTAACCAATGCTTGTTTTATATGTAGCAGGTTTTTCTTTGCCACTACCACCGGAGACATGTACTTTATCTTTACCTGTTTCTTTTAAATGCACGCTTGTAAAATCTGCAATAACATCAGGTGTAAAGTATTCATGAGGATTCATTACTTCATATAATAATTGTTCTTTTGCAGTTTGCAAATTTACAACGCCACCGGTACCTTCTACTTTACTAATAATACCAGAACCATCTGCAAACACATCCGCAAAAGGGTGACCGAGTGTATCAAGATCATTTACTTTTTTGTGTACCCCATCAGCAAAATAGCCACCGGTGACCTGTCCTGCACATTCCAGCAAATGCCCGACAACTGTTCCTTTGCCGAGAAGTTCATAATCATTTGTCTTCCATCCAAATTCATGTATCATAGGTGCCAGGAACAAAGAAGGATCGGCCACCCTTCCGGTGATGATGATCTGTGCGCCGGATCGTATAGCTTCCAGGATACCTTCTGAGCCTAAGTATGCATTAGCAGAAATGATACTGTAATCGCCCAGCAGTTTGCCGTTTTCCATGTCCGTTAGTTCAGAACTTTTCTGCTGTATTTTTTCTAATACATCATCTCCTGTAACTGCGGCAATTTTTATTTTTATTCCTTTCTTATTAGCGATCTCAATAATTTTTTTTGCACCTTCAACAGGATTCGCTGCGCCAATATTTGTTATCAGCCTGGTGTTGTTGTTAATCAAATGAGGAAGCAATGATTCTATTCTTTTTTCCAACAACGGATCATAACCCTGCGATGGATCATTCATCTTTCGCTTTTGTGCCAAAGCAATAGTGCGTTCTGCCAGGCATTCCAATACTAAATAATCCAGTTCACCTTTTTCAGCAAGTATAATAGCAGGTTCAATTCTATCGCCTGAAAACCCTGCGCCGCAACCTATTCTTATTTTTTGTTTCATATATGTATAGAGCCTGTTAATAGTGCTACAATTGTCATTACGATCGTTGTGCCCCATGCCCATTTAAAAATAAATTTTTGATGGTCGCCAAGGTCAACTTCTGCCAAACCTATCAATAAAAAAGTAGAAGCGGTAAGCGGGCTTAGAGGAAACCCAACCGTCATTTGTCCCAACAAAGAAGCCCTGCCAATTTCAAGCGGATCAACGCCTAACTGTGTGCAGGTATGGCTTAGCACAGGAACCACTCCGTAATAATATGCATCTGGTGTAAAGAGTATACTTGCAGGCATACTGAAAACGGCTGTGATAACAGGAAGAAATGACGCATGTTGCTGCGGAATAAGATTTACCAAACCGGAAGCCATTGCTTCTATCATTTTACTTTGTGTGAGAATGCCGGAATAAACGCCTGCAGCGAAAATCATACTCGATACCAAAAAGATATTTGCACTATGTGTTTTTAATACTTTCTGCTGATCTGAAAGTTTGCTATAATTAATTACCAGCGCAATTATACCCGCTACAACAAATAAAGCAGGTGCAGGCACACTACCC